>JBIIVZ010000226.1:0-4569 GCA_044339175.1 Roseateles sp. | reverse complement strand
CCGGCACCGGCGCATATTTTGATGGTCGGGCTGGGCGGTGGCTCGCTGCTGAAGTTCTGCCGTCGTCACCTGCCGGCCAGCCGCATCACGGTGCTGGAGATCGATGCCGACGTGATCGCGCTGCGTGAGCAATTCCTGATTCCGCCCGACGACGAGTTGCTGCAGATTATCCATTGCGACGCGACCGCCTACTTGGCTGCCCACGCCTTGCAGGTCGATGTGCTGCTGCTGGACGGCTTTGACGGCGGCGGCATGGTGGTCGAGCTGAGCACGGCCAGCTTTTATGCCGACTGCCATGCCGCTTTGACGCCGAGCGGCGTCTTGGTCTGCAATATGTGGGGCCGGCGGCGGCTGCTGGTCGGATTGTTGGCTGAGCTGCGCCAGCAATTCGACGCCAGCGTTCATTGGTGCCGCTCGCCCGACAGCTACAACCTGATCGTGTTTGTTTTCCGCAGCGCGGCGGCCTTATTCCCCCCGGCGCAAGCGCTCCCGCAGCGGGTGCTGGATGAAGTTTTGCTTGAAAATCTGACCGCGCTGGGCCGACGCATGCGCACCTTGCCGATGCCGAGTGCTGGCCCGCAGCGTGACCCAGCGCTTGACCCACGGCAGCCCGATCTGCCAGCGCTGACGCTGGAAATTGACCTGTTGATGACGGCCGATGCCCGCTTGCCGCTGACCGATGTCGAATGGAGTGCGGCGCACCAATGAGGGCTTGTGGCCGTAACTTATGGTCAGAGGGGGCAAGCCGTTTATGCTCCATGCTGGCTAGATTAAGGATGACCTCATGATTACAACTCGTGCTGCTGTGGCTTGGAAAGCCGGTGCTCCGCTGACGATTGAAGAAGTTCAGCTCGACGGCCCGCGCGAGGGCGAAGTGCTGGTCGAGGTCAAGGCCACCGGTTTGTGCCATACCGATCTGTACACGATGTCGGGTGCCGACCCGGAAGGCATTTTCCCGGCCATCCTTGGCCACGAAGGCGCGGGCATCGTGCTGGAAGTGGGTGCCGGCGTGCCCTGGTTGAAGCCCGGCGACCACGTGATCCCGCTCTACACGCCGGAATGCCGGCAGTGCAAGTTCTGCCTGTCACGCAAGACCAATCTGTGCCAAGCGATCCGCCCGACACAGGGGCGCGGCTTGATGCCCGACGGCACCTCGCGCTTCTCGATTGGCGGCAAGCCGATCTTTCACTACATGGGCACGTCCACCTTTGCCAACCACATCGTGGTGCCCGGCATCGCGCTGGCCAAGATCCGCCCGGACGCCCCGTTCGACAAGGTCTGCTACATCGGCTGCGGCGTCACCACCGGTGTGGGGGCCGTCTTGTTCACCGCCAAGGTTGAGGCCGGTGCCACGGTGGTGGTGTTCGGCCTGGGCGGTATCGGGCTGAACGTGATCCAGGGGGCCAAGATGGTCGGGGCCGACAAGATCATCGGCGTGGACCTGAACCCGGCCCGCGAGGCGCTGGCCCGCAAGTTCGGCATGACGCATTTCATCAACCCCAAGGAAGTCGGCAATGTGGTGGACCGCATCGTCGAGCTGACCGACGGCGGCGCCGACTACAGCTTCGAGTGCATCGGCAACACCAAGGTGATGCGCGACGCGCTGGAATGCACCCACAAGGGCTGGGGCCGCAGCATCATCATCGGCGTGGCCGAAGCCGGTGCCGAGATCAGCACCCGGCCGTTCCAGCTCGTTACCGGGCGCAAATGGGAGGGCTCTGCCTTTGGCGGCGCACGCGGCCGCACCGACGTGCCGCGCATCGTCGATTGGTATATGGACGGCAAGCTGAACATCGACGACCTGATCACCCACAAGTTGCCGCTGGAGCGCATCAACGAAGGCTTCGAGCTGATGAAGAGCGGCGAGTCGATCCGCACCGTGGTGGAGTTTTGAGCTTGCGGCCGCTGACCGTGGCCGCACCTGTGGCGCAAGCGCAAGCGCTGGCCGGGATGGAGTTGCTGAGCCAGCAGCTGTCTTTCGGCGGCACACAGCGCTTTTACCGCCATGCGTCCGCCGTCATCGGCCTGGCGATGCGGTTTGCGCTGTATGTGCCGCCAGCACCGAAGGGCCTGCTGGTCTTTCTGGCCGGCCTCACCTGCAACGAGGAAACCTTCACGACCAAGGCCGGCGCGCAGCGGCTGGCGGCGCAGCTGGGCCTGGCCCTGTTGATGCCGGACACCAGCCCGCGCGGTGCCGGCGTTGCGGGCGAGGCGGATGCTTGGGATTTCGGCGTGGGCGCTGGCTTTTATCTGGATGCCACGCAGCCGCCCTGGGCACCGCGTTGGCGCATGGAAAGCTATTTGATGGACGAGTTGCTGCCCGGCGTGCAGCGCGAGTTGGGGTTGGATGCCGCCCACACCGGTATTTTTGGTCATTCGATGGGTGGGCATGGCGCGCTGACGCTGGGCTTGAGGCACCCCGGCAGCTTCGGTTCGGTGTCGGCCTTTGCGCCGATCACCGCACCGGCCTTGTGCCCTTGGGGCCACAAGGCCTTCAGCGGCTATCTCGGTGAAGACCGCACCCTGTGGGCCGCGCACGACGCGTCGGCCTTGATGCGAGCACAAACGCAAGTGCCCTTCCCGGGCGGCATCCTGATCGACCAAGGCCTGGACGACAAGTTCTTGGCCGAGCAGTTGCTGCCAGAGCAATTCGAGGCGGCTTGTCTAGCCGCTGGCCAGCCCTTGCGCCTGCGCCGCCAGCCCGGCTACGACCACAGCTACTACTTCATCGCCAGCTTTGTGGACGACCATTTGCGCCACCACGCCGAGCAGTTGAAGATCTTGTGACAACGCCGCTTGGTCGTTTGACTCCGTGTTGAAGACCTGGCCTTTGAGCGCTCGTGCAGACAGGCAGCTGGCGGTCGCGGGCTGGGGTCAGCGCGATGCTCGGTGTTATAACCGTTGATTCAGACGGTAACCATAGCCGCAACGACGAACTGGAAGACTCATGACCTCAGCCTGGACCCAAGCGCGGCGTGCCGCACGCATGAACCCCTCGATCATTCGAGAAATCCTCAAAGTCACCGAAAAGCCCGGCATTTTGTCGATGGCCGGTGGCCTGCCTTCGGCCGATACCTTTCCGGTCGAGGAGTTGAAAGCCGCTTGTGACCGGGTGCTGACCCACAACGCCCGTGAGGCGCTGCAATACGCCGCCAGCGAGGGCTTTGCGCCGCTGCGCGAATGGGTCGCCGCCCACGTCGCATCGCTGGGCATGCAGGTGACGCCGGACCAAGTGCTGATCACCAGCGGTTCGCAGCAGGGGCTGGACTTGGTCGGCAAGATCCTCTGCGACGCCGGCGCGCCGGTGGCTGTCGAGACGCCGACCTACCTCGGCGCTTTGCAGGCGTTCACGCCCTACGAGCCGATCTTCACCAGCTTGGCCAGCGACGAGCAGGGCGTTGACCCGGCTGCGTTGGCGCGCTTGCCGCATGACGCGCCGGGCACTCGCTTTGCCTATTTGCTGCCCAATTATCAAAACCCGACCGGCCGCGTGATGAGCGCGGCTCGTCGCGAGGCGGTGGTGGAGGCAGCCAGGGCGGCGCGCGTGCCCCTTATCGAGGACAACCCCTACGGCGATTTGTGGTTCGATGCGCCGCCGCTGAGCTCGCTGACTTCGCAGTGGCCCGAAGGCTCGATCTATCTCGGCTCCTTCAGCAAGGTGCTGACGCCGGGCTTCCGCCTGGGCTACATGATCACGCCGGCCGCGCTTTACCCGAAGTTTTTGCAAGCCAAACAGGCGGCCGACCTGCACACGCCGGGGTTCAACCAGCGCGTCGTGTACGAGGTGATCCGCAATGGCTTTCTCGACCAGCACGTGCCGCGGATCCGGGCGCTTTACAAGGCCAACCGCGACGCCATGGCCGTCGCGCTGACCGAACATATGCCGGCCGGTTGCAGTTGGCAGATTCCGCAAGGCGGCATGTTCTTTTGGCTGAATTTGCCGGCCGGCCTGGATGCGCTGGCTCTGCTGCCTACGGCGGTGGAGGCCGGCATTGCCTATGTGCCCGGCGCTGCGTTTTATGCCCACGCGCCGGACCCGTGCACGTTGCGTCTGTCTTTTGTCACGCTGACGCCGGCGCTGATCGGCGAAGGCGTGGCGATTTTGGGCCGTGTCTTGCGTGCCGCGCTGGACGGCGAGTTAGAGACGACGCCATGAGCTTGCAAACACGCCGCTTTGCGCAGGTCGATGTGTTCACTGCCACGCCATTGCGCGGCAATGCCTTGGCCGTGGTCGTCGATGGCGACGGCTTGAGCGACGGCGCGATGGCCAGTTTTGCACGCTGGACCAACCTCAGCGAGACGACGTTCTTGCTGACCCCGACCGACCCGCTGGCCGACTACCGGGTGCGCATCTTCACGCCCGCCGGCGAGCTGCCTTTTGCCGGTCACCCGACGCTGGGTTCGGCCTATTGCTGGCTGGCCCATGGCGGCACTCCCCTGCGCAAGGGCGAGATGGTGCAGGAATGCGGCATCGGTCTGGTGCGTATCAAGCGCGGCGTGGAGCGCAACAAGGAGAGGCTGGCCTTTGCCGCGCCGCCGCTGCTGCGTTCAGGCCCGGTGGCCGCAGAG
>JBIIVZ010000225.1:0-4573 GCA_044339175.1 Roseateles sp. | reverse complement strand
CCCCCCTTGAACTCAGCCTATTCCTCGCCGCCCGTGCCACCGGCCCTGCTTGCCACAGGCTCGCGCGACGCTGTCACAGTGCGGCCGGGCTTGGTTTGGCTGAGGGCGGCCTGCGTGGCGTTGGCCTATCTGGCCTCAGGGGGGCTGGACTTGCTCAGTCCGGCACTGCCGCCCTATGTCAGTCTGTTCTCCCCGGAGGCCGGTATCGCACTGGCTGCGCTGGCTTGCTGGGGCGCGGGCATGGCTTGGGGTTTGGCACCGGCGGCGTTCTGCGTGGCCCTCTGGCAGGGCGCGCCCCCGGCGCTGGCGGCGCTGATCACGACGGCCAACCTCGCCGGTCCGGCGCTGGCGCTATTTTTGATGCATCGCCTGGGGTTCAGGCCGGGCTTGAGTCGGCGGCGCGATTTGGCGCTGTTCCTGCTGCTCGGCGTGTTGATCGGCCCGCTGGTCAGCGCCACCATCGGCGCGTCGGCACTCGAGTGGATGGGCCGACTACCCGACGCGCGCTTGACGCAAGCCATTGGGCATTGGTGGGGTGCGGACGCGGTGGGCGTGCTGACGATGGCCTCGGCCCTGATCCGCCTGCACCGCCAGCGGCAGCGGACTTGGGAGCGCCCCACTGTCGCGGTGCCAGCGGCCTGGCGCAACAGCCCGTTGATCAAGCCCCTGCTGACCGGGTTGCTGCTGGCCGCCTGCCTGCTCAGCGCCCTCATGCTGTTCTATCGACCCAGCGGTGAAGCGCCGTGGTTGAGCCCCTGGCTGTTCGCTCCGCACTTGCTGATCTGCGGGCTCAGCCTGCGCAGCAGCAAGGCAGCGGCCTCCGTCGCGGCCTTGCTGCTGGCCCTGCTCAGCGCCGTGGCCACCAGCGCCGGCTTAGGGCCTTTTGGCCATAGCCCCGTCCTGCAAAGTCTGGTTTTGCTGTGGAGTTATGCCGCCAGCGCGGCGCTCATGCCTTTGCTGATCCACACGCTGATCGGCGAGCTGCGCGATGACCGGCAGCGCTGGCTGGGTGCCCTTGAAGCCGCCGGGCTGGGCGTCGCAGAATGGCAGTTCGCCCCAACGGGCCAGCCGAAAGAAACCACCTGCTTCGTATCCCCCACCTGGATTCACTTCATCGCCCCGTCGGCTATTCAGGACATTCAGGACATTCAGGGCATTCAAGGCATTCAGCCGCTCGATTGGCTGCGCGCCGCCCATCCGCTCGACAAGGACAGGGCGACGGCCACCCTTCAAGCGTTGTTGCTGCCCGGTGACCGAGAGCACGGCTGCGAGTCCTTGCGCCTGATGAACGGCAACGGCGACTGGTGCTGGTACGAGCTGAAAGCCCATGTGCAAGAGCGCGGCGCGCAGGGCCAAGCGCTGCGTTTGCTGGCCACGTTGCGCGACGTCAGTTGGCAGCGCATCGCCGAGGAGCGCCAACGCATGAGCGTGAGCTTGTTCCAACATCTGCACGAGGGCTTGCTGGTGACCGACACCGAGCAGCGGATTCTGGACGCCAACCCAAGCTATTGCAGGATCATGGGCGTCACGCGCGAGGCCTTGATCGGCGAGCTGGCCGCACCGCTGCAACCCCACAGCCTGCACCGCTCCGGACTCAAGCTCGAGCAATTGCGCTTGCAGCTGCAAAATCAGGGCTTCTGGCGGGCGCAAGTGCAGGCCGAGCGGGCGGATGGCCGGCCCTGCACCTTGCAACTGACCGTCTCCAGCATCCCCGAACCGGATGGGCCGCAGCGCTATCAGGTGGTCAGCGTGTCCGACCTGACGCAGACGCTGGAGCAACAAGCCAAACTCGAACGTCAAGCTCGTTTTGACGCGCTGACTCGCTTGCCCAACCACGACGAATTTACGCGGCTGTTGCGCCAGAGCCTGAGCAGGGCGGAACGCGAAGGCTTCAGGTTGAGCATTTGCCGGGTTGACCTCGACCATTTCAAACGGGTCAATACGCAGTACGGCACGGCCGTTGCCGACGCCCTGCTGCTGCAAGTGGCCGAACGCCTGCAAGCAGCCCTGCGCAATGCGCCGCAATGGTCAGATGTGGTGGCGCGCTTGAGCGGCGATGAATTTGCCCTGCTGTTGAGGAGCAGCGACGCCGAGGAGGCGCAGTTGGCCGTCGAGCGCTTGTTGAAGGTACTCAGCGAGCCTTACTGCGTGCAAACGATGCCGACCCTGGCTGCAACACCGCCTGCGGCTGGCCCGCAAACCCAGTGGCTGGAGATCACGGCCAGCATCGGTGCCTCCTTGTTTCCGCAAGACAACTCCGACGCCGAAACGCTGCTGCGCCACGCCGGCCATGCGCTGTACAGCGTCAAACATACCGGTCGCAACGGTTTCCAGTTTTTTGACACGGCGCAGCGCCTGCGCGACGAGGCCAGCCTGATCGCTCTGGCGCGGGTCCAACAAGCGCTGGATGACGGCGAACTGCGGCTGCATTACCAACCGAAGATCAATATGCAGACCGCGCAGGTGTTGGGCATGGAAGCCTTGCTGCGCTGGCAGCATCCGGAGCGCGGTCTGTTGGCACCGGCACATTTTTTGCCGCTGATCGAGCCGACCGGCCTGGGCGTGCAAGTGGGCGATTGGGTGCTGGGCCAAGCCTTGAAACAAAGTGCGCGCTGGCTCAGCGCCGGGCTGCGGCTGAACATCAGTGTCAATGTGACCGCCCGTCAGTTGCAGATGCCCGACTTCACCCAGCGCCTGCAGGAATTGCTGGCCCGTCACGGCGAGCCGGTCGCCGCGCACCTGACGCTGGAGGTGCTGGAATCGGCCGCCTTGGCCGATATCGAGGCCACTAACGCCTTGATCCAACGCTGCCGCGCCTTCGGCATCAGTTTTGCGCTGGACGACTTCGGCACCGGCTATTCCACCCTCACCTATTTGAAACGGCTGCCGGTGGACGTGCTGAAGATCGATCGGTCCTTCGTCCAGCACATGCTGATCGATGCGCAGGACAGCGCGCTGGTGGATGGCGTGATCGGCCTGGCGCGCACGTTTGAATGCAGTGTGGTGGCCGAGGGCGTGGAATCGATCGCCCACGCCCGTGCGCTGCTGCGCTTGGGCTGCCACGAGGGTCAGGGCAACGGCATCGCGCTGCCGATGCCCGCGCTCGAAGTGCAGCCCTGGGTGGCGGCGTTTGCACAGTCGGCCTGGCTGCAACAGCTCGCCGCTGCCGGGGCGGATGCGACTGAGCGCGCTGAAGGGGCCGAGGGGGCTGGAGCTAGGGCTGAGCCGCCCGCAAGGTGAGGCGCGGCAGGGCCGTGCTTTAAACTTGAGGGGTGATTCCACCCGGCTTTATCCAAGACCTCCTCTCACGCGTCGACATCGTCGAAGTGGTGGGCCGCCACGTCGACCTCAAGAAGGCTGGCATCAACCACAAGGGCTTGTGCCCGTTTCACGGCGAGAAATCCCCCAGCTTCATCGTCAGCCCGACGCGCCAGACTTATCACTGCTTCGGCTGCGGCGTGCATGGCAACGCGGTCGGGTTCTTGATGGAGCACAGCGGCCTGGGCTTCGTCGAAGCGGTGGAAGACCTCGCTCAGCAAACCGGCATGAAGGTGCCGGAGGATGAACGCTCGGCCGAGGACCGCGAGCGCGCGGCCCAGCAAAAGCAAAAGCAAGTCACGCTGACCGACGTGCTGGAGCGCGCCAGCGACCATTACCGCGCCCAGCTCAAGAAAAACCCGCGCGCCATCGATTACCTGAAAAACCGCGGCCTGACCGGGCAAATCGCCGCCCAGTACGCCCTGGGCTACGCACCGGAAGGCTGGCGCACACTGGCCAGCGCTTTCCCCGCTTACGACGATCCGCTGCTGGCCGAGTCCGGCATGGTGATCACCCAGAACGCCGAGACCGGCAAGGACGGCCGGCCAGGCGAAGAGCAAAAAAGATACGACCGCTTTCGCGACCGCATCATGTTCCCGATCCGCAATGTGATGGGTGAAACCATCGGGTTTGGCGGCCGGGTACTGGACAAAGGCGAACCCAAATACCTGAACTCGCCAGAGACCCCGGTGTTCAGCAAGGGCCGCGAACTCTACGGTCTGTGCGAAGCACGCACCGGCCTGCGCCAGCGCGGCTATGCGCTGGTCGTCGAAGGTTATATGGACGTGGTGGCGCTGGCCCAGCACGGCTTTGCCAACGCGGTGGCGACGCTGGGCACGGCCTGCACGGCCGAACATATGTTGAAGCTGTTCCGCTTCACCGAATCGGTGGTGTTCAGCTTCGACGGCGACGCGGCCGGCCGACGCGCCGCCGGCCGCGCGCTGGAAGCCGCCTTGCCCCACATCACCGACGTCCGTTCGGTCAAGTTCCTGTTCTTGCCGGCCGAACATGACCCCGATTCCTATGTGCGCGAGCTGGGTGCCGAAGCCTTCGAGCGCTGCATCGCCGAAGCGATTCCGCTGTCACGCCAGTTGATGGAAACGGCCGCCGAGGGCTGCGACTTGGCCAGCGCCGAAGGCCGAGCACGCTTGCTCAGCCACGCCAAACCGCTCTGGGCCGCCTTGCCGTCAGGCTTGCTGAAGCGGCAGTTGCTGGGCGATCTGGCGCGTCGGGCACAGTTGCCCGATCAAGAGTT
>JBIIVZ010000224.1:0-4598 GCA_044339175.1 Roseateles sp. | reverse complement strand
TCGTTGGTTGACTTTGAATTAGGCGTTGAGGCGGCGACAGCGGCTGCGGCGGCGGCATCAAGCAGCAGCACCGAACTGGCACCGTCCAGCCGCAGGCGCACGCTGGAGCGGCGACCATCGGCCTCCGCTTGCGAGCCCAGTTCGAGCCGGCCGGTCAGCGCCAGCAGGCCCGGCAAATAGGCCAGTGCCGGGCTTGGTGGCGCGGCATCCAGGTGCACATAAACCGTGGTGACCGGCAGATCGTCGGCAAACCGCTCGTCCTCATCCCCCAGCGTGACCGGCAGCGGCGTCAGCAGGATCACGCCGGGCAAGGCGTCCGCCGCGTCTTGCCGCGCCATATAACCCAGCATGCGCACCTGCCGCCCCTGCAAGGCCAGCAGCTTGGCGCTGGGTTGCAGGCCACGCGGCCCGACCGGCATGGTGAAGAACTCACCGAACTTGAGGTCGGCGGCAACAGCATCCTCCGCGAACGCCTGCGAGGCGGGCCAACACAGCACCGCACTGAGCACGACGGCACTCAGGCGGCGGTAGTTCAAAACCTCGTTCATGCCCTGGGACATTGCACGACCTCACTCTGGAATCAATTGAATAGCGGCGGATCATCGCGGCCGTTCATGACAAATTTGTGACGGCGCGCTGGTTTTGAAGGTTACCGGCCTATCAAGACAAACACAGCTTCAGCCGATTCCGCTTCGTAGGGCGGGTCAAGACCCAATACTGTTCGCTTACCCAAAGACCGTTCGTCCTGAGCCTGTCGAAGGACTCCCCCCGCTTCCGACAACCCTTCGACAAGCTCAGGGCGAACGGGCTCTATCCGAACAGTATTGGGTCAAGACCCGCGAGCGATGCAAGCACAGGCAGCGACGTGCCGACCCGAGCTGGCCGGGCGCAACACGGGTGTCACAGTCGGCCGCACGCGGGTCGCGACCCGCCCTACAAGGGGTCAAGGCCTTGCCCTCCATCTGCGCTCATCCGCAGCAGCGCCTGACCCATGCGGATACGCGTGCCCGCCGCAATGCCGTCGCACAGCGCAAACCCCTTGGGCGCGAACACCAGAATGGTCGAGCCGTGCTGGAACCAACCCATCTCCTCGCCCTTGGCGAAGGTCGCTTGGCAAGCGATCTCGTTCGGCCCCTTGTAGCCCAGGTGCAGCAGCAGATCGAGGAAGTGCAAGCGCAGGCTGGCGACCAGAATAGCGGCCACCGGCACCAGCGCAATCGGCTGCCCGCCCTTTGTCAAGCGCGTGCGCAGCACCGCCCGCTCGTTGCGGCAGAACAGGCGCTCGACGCGGGCCAGCGCGATCGGGTTGACGTTCCAGGTGTCGCCGCTGAGGTGGGTCACATGCTCGACCACGCAGTCCTGCGGCGCATGAAAGCGGTGGTACATCGCCGAGGTCAGGCGCAGCGTGACGAACACCCCGTCCTGAAACGCAGCGGTGTCCTGCGTCGGGCCGAACAGGTCGGTGATCGAATACGGGAAGCCCTTGGCCTGAAACACCTCACGCCCCTCGACCGCCCCGCAAGCGCCGACGATGGCGTCGCAGGGGCTGGTCAGGATGTCAGCAGCGGCGTCAACCGTGCGCGCACCGGGCAGCAGCTCGCGGGTGAAGCAATCGTGCAGCGAATCGAACTGCTGCTTGCGCGCATCCGACAAATCGAGGTCGGTGAACAGCTTCCAGATAGCGATCGATGCACGGCAGACATGGCGGTTGCGGATCTGGCTGAACCAGCCCATGAAGCGGGTCAAGGCGGTGCGAGGGATCCGGTTGGTGAGCAAGAAGTTCAGGTCTTCCTGCTGCAGAAATTGGCGAATTTTTTTCATATTCATGCGGCTGTCAAGCGGCGCTGTTAGATATAGGGACTTGGATTTCGGAACCTGAAAAAAGCAGCCTGATCGGACCACTGATGGAACAGACATTTGCACTCTCCGCCACGGCGCTTGCCGCTCTGGCCCTGATCCTGCCGCGCGCCAAGCGGCGGCTCGAGCTGTCGCTGGCCAAGCACCGCTCGCTGGCCGGCCACTCGCGCATGGCGAAACGGCTGGCCCGCCTGATCCCGGGCTATGCCTACGACGAGGCCGAATTTTTCAACTCCGACGGCGCACCGGCTGAAGCGGTCGCCCGCCGCCGCGCCGGTTTTGAGCGCTTGTCGGCCTTGTTCGCCAGCCGTTACGCCAAAACTATTGCCATGACGGCCGACGCGCGTGAGGTCATCTCGGACCTGCAGTTCACCGGCAGCTACCGCGTGCCGTTCCAGTACAGCCCCTACCTGCGCGAACACCTGAAAGTGGGGGCGTTCTTGCAAGCATCGTCCGGCGTGACGTTCGAGGACCTGGACGGCAACCGCTTTTACGACCTGACCGGCTCCTACGGCGTCAACGTGTTCGGCTACGACTTCTACCGCAGCTGCGTCGATGAAGGTATGGCGCTGACCCACCGGCTCGGGCCGGTGCTGGGGGCCTATCACCCCTGCGCGGCCGACAACGTCCGGCGCTTGCAAGCGATCTCCGGGCTGGACGAAGTGTCCTTTCACATGTCCGGTACCGAGGCGGTCATGCAGGCCGTTCGCTTGGCCCGTTATCACACCAAACGCAATCATCTGGTGCGCTTCTGCGGTTCTTATCACGGCTGGTGGGAAGACGTGCAGCCGGGCATCGGCAACCCGCTGCCACCGCGCGAAACCCACACGCTGAAGGACATGAGTGAGCGCAGCCTGCAGGTGCTGCGCACGCGCCGCGATGTGGCTTGTGTGCTGATCAACCCGCTGCAAGCGATGCACCCGAACGCCGGTGCGCCCGGCGATTCGGCCCTGCTCGACAGCAGCCGCCGCGCCCGCTTCGACCGCGTTGACCGCGCCGCTTACACCGCTTGGTTGCAGCAATTGCGCGCGGTCTGCACCGAGCGCGGCATCGTGCTGATCTTCGACGAGGTCTTTGTCGGCTTCCGCCTGGCAGCGGGCGGCGCGCAGGAATACTTTGGCGTGCGCGCCGACATGGTCACCTACGGCAAAACGCTGGGCGGTGGCCTGCCGGTCGGGGTGGTCTGTGGCCGCCGCGACCTGATGCAGCGCTTTCGCGCCGAGCGGCCGGCCGACATCTGCTTTGCCCGTGGCACCTTCAACGCCCACCCGTATGTGATGGGCGCGATGAAGGTCTTTCTGGACCGACTGGAGACACCCAAAGTCAAAACCATCTACGCGAATGCCGATGAATGCTGGGATTTGCGGGCCGCCCGCTTCAACCAAGCGATGCTGGATGCGAACCTGCCGCTGCAAGTGGCGAATATGCAGTCGATCTGGACGGTGTTCTATACCCAGCCGTCGCGCTACAACTGGATGTTGCAGTTCTACTTGCGCGAGCAAGGCCTGGGCTTGAGCTGGATCGGCACCGGCCGCCTGATCTTCAGCCTGAATTACAGCGACGCCGACTTCGACGCCGTGCTGCAGCGCTTCATTCAGGCCGCCACCACCCTGCAGGCGGAAGGCTGGTGGACGGCGGACGCGGCGCTGACCAACAAGACGATCAAGCGCAGCATCCTGCGCGATATTCTGCGCAAGACCTTGCGCGCCACCTCCTGAGCGATTCACACGCCAGCGTCAAGCGCGGGGGGCTGAAGCAGCCCCCCGCTGCTGGTGCTCCGCCACATGGGCCATCGGGTCGATCAACTCGCCGCGCAGCAAATAAAGCGGGGCCTTGTGATACAGCAAGATGTCGTGAAACGGGTCGGTCAGGATCTTGATCATCCAGGTCAAGCCGGTCATGAAGTCTTGCTGTAGCCACAACTGCAAGACGCGAAACAGCAAGCCGCCAACACCGAGCGACAGCCAGGCGATGCCGACATCATGGGCAAAACCGGCCAAGTCCAGCGCCGGGGTGATCAGCCCGAACACCGACGGCTGCAGCCACAGCAGCAGCGGCAGCAGCACCCAGATGGCCAGCAGCACGGCCTTGCGGCGCAAGTTGTAGCCGATCTTGATGTCTTCCTTGTGGGCGTTGCTGGCCTGGTTGACATGGTCATAGCCGAGCGGCTCGAAGAAGAAATGCCCTGCTTGCCGACTCGTCATCGACACGCACCAAGCCAGCAGCGCCGCCGCCGCCGGGTCGACGAACAGCAGGCCGTAAGCCACCACGAACGAGATCGCGCTGAGCAGATGCAAACTCTGGTTGATGCGGCTGTGGTGGTAGTAACGGTGATCGTCCCAGCGCTGGATGGCCAGGTTTTGCAGAATAGTTTTCACGGCGAGCCTTTGTGTTGCTTGCGTTGCTTGCATGGTTTGTGTCACGAACGAACCACCAACCCAGCTTGGGTTTGGCTGACGCGATGCTGACCTGATTGCATGAAAATTCCGTGACGGCTGGCCGGAGCATTTTTTAAGACTTTCATAAAGTTGTTATCTTCGGCGGTCAGCATCGGCCCATGAACATCTCTGTGCCCGAGCCCCTCCTCGTTGATCACTTCGCGGCTGTGCAGCGATCCCTGCGCATCGCTTTCGTCACCGAAACCTATCCTCCCGAAGTCAACGGCGTGGCCATGACGGTGGCCCGCATCGTCGAAGGTCTGCATCGGCGCAACCACGATGTCCAGCTGATTCGCCCGCGCC
>JBIIVZ010000015.1:0-15619 GCA_044339175.1 Roseateles sp. | reverse complement strand
GCAGGCGCAAAAGCGGCTGTCAATCGAGCACCGCATAATGCTTCGATGCTCTGGATCAAAGCCCTTCACATCATTTTCGTCGCCAGCTGGTTTGCTGGCCTGTTCTATTTGCCGCGCTTATTCGTCAACTTGGCCATGGTGCCGGCCGACAGCCACGCCGAGCGCGAACGGCTGTTGCTGATGGCGCACAAGCTCTTCCGCTTCAGCACCTTGCTGATGATTCCTGCCATCGCGCTAGGCTTGCTGCTGTGGCTGTACTACGGCATTGGTCGCGGCCCTGGCAATGGCTGGATGCATGCCAAGCTGGCGCTGGTGTTGGCGGTGGGCGGCTACCACCATGCGTGCGGCAGCTTGCTGCGTAAGTTCGAGGTGATGGCGAACCGCCGCAGCCACCGCTGGTTTCGGGTCTTCAACGAGGCCTCAGTGTTGATGTTCGCCGCCATCGTGATCTTGGTGGTGGTCAAGCCCTTCTGATTTTGCCCAAGCCATGATGCGCAGGCAGAGCTCCGCAACTTGGTTGCTGCTGGCCTATCTGGCGCTGATCGTTTATGCCAGCCTGTACCCATTCTGGCCCTGGACCTGGCCGCCTGGGCTGACGCTGGCGGGCCTGCTTGGCCTGCCTTGGCCCAAGTACTTCGGCATGTTCGATATGCAGGCCAACTTGCTGGGCTATATGCCGCTGGGCTTGTTGGGTTTTGCCGCTGCGCTGCGCAGCGGCATTGGTTTGAGAGGCGCACTGCTGCTGGGCTTGTTTCCCGGGCCCTTGCTGTCTTTGTTGCTGGAGACCTTGCAGTACTTTTTACCGGGTCGTGTGCCTTCGCTGGCCGATTGGTTGCTGAACAGCGCAGGCGCTGTGCTCGGTGTGCTGCTGGGGGTGTTGTTGAACCTGTTCGGCGGGTTGCGGCGCTGGCACGACTGGCGCGAGTATTGGTTTCAGGCCCACAGTGCTGGCGCGCTGGCGCTGTTTGCCCTGTGGCCGCTGGGGTTGCTGTCCCCGACGCCGATGCCGCTGGGGCTGGGTCAATGGTTGCCGCGTTTGCAAAGCATGCTGACGGATCTGTTCGATGGCACGCCCTGGGCCGAGCAATGGAGCTTTGCTTCGGCCGATCAGTCGGCCAGCGCGGCAAAGGCGCTGCCGCCGGGTTTGGAGGCGATTGCCATCGCGCTGGGCTTGCTGGCACCATGCCTGTTGGTTTTGGCCGTGGCGCGACCGGGCTGGCGTCGCCTCAATCTGGTGCTCGGAGCTTGCGTCGTGGGGGTGCTGACCACCGCCTTGTCGACCGCGTTGAACTTCGGCCCGCAACATGCTTGGGCTTGGGTGACGCTGGCGACTTGGCCCGGTTTGGGCGTCGGCAGTCTGTTGGCAACGCTGGCCTTGCTCTTGCCTCGACGCGTCTGTGCAGCGTTCGGCTTGATCGTGTTGAGCGCCTCGATCGCGCTGGTCGCGCAGGCACCGGCCGACCCCTATCTGGCGCAGAGCTTGCGGGCCTGGGAGCAGGGCCGCTTCATCAATCTCTACGGTTTGGCGCAATGGATAGGCTGGGTTTGGCCGTTCGCCGCCATCGCTTGGTTGCTGACCTTGATCGGTCGCCGGACGGTCTGAGCGCGGGTAAACCCAAGGCGTCGTGAGGAGCCTGCCTACAATGGGGTATGAGCTATTTTCAGCGCCACATCTTCTTTTGCCTCAACCACCGCGAGAGCGGCGACGACAGTTGCTCGCGCCATGACGCGCAGGCCGGCTTCGATCATTGCAAGGCCAGGGTGCGCGAGCTGGGCTTGGGCGGCGTCGGCGGCGTGCGGGTCAACAAAGCCGGATGCCTGGACCGTTGCGCCGGCGGGCCGGTCGCCGTGGTCTACCCGGACGCCACTTGGTATACCTACGTGGACCAAAGCGACATTGACGAAATCGTCGAAAAGCATCTGGTCGGCGGTGCAGTGGTCGAGCGCTTGGTATTGCCGGACAACGTCGGCCGCTGAGCGCATGAACTCACACACTGAGCGACGTTTGATCGCCGGGCCTGCCGGGCTGATCGAGTGTGCAATCGACACGCCGGCCGAGCTGGCCGATGTGTCTGGTGCCAGCACCACGGCAGTGCCGCGCGGCATGGCGCTAATCTGCCACCCGCTGCCTACCCATGGCGGCACGCTGGACAACAAGGTTGTGCAAACGCTGGCCCGTACGTTCGTGCAATTGGGCTACCGCGCGGTGCGTTTCAATTTTCGCGGCGTCGGCCAATCGGAAGGCGTCTGGGATGCCGGGCAGGGCGAGATCGACGACGCGCTGGCCGTGTTGACGGCGCTGCGCGAGCCGGCTGAACCGTTGGTGCTGGCCGGATTTTCCTTCGGTGGCTACGTGGCCTCGCAAGCTGCCGAGCGCTTGCTCGCCGATCAAAAGGCCTTGCGGCTGGTGCTGGTCGGTCCGGCAACGAGCCGTTTCGCTACCGCCCAAGTGCCGGCCAACACGCTGGTGATTCACGGCGAACAGGATGATGTCGTGCCCTTGTCGTCCGTGCTGGATTGGGCGCGCCCGCAGTCGCTGCCGATTACTGTCGTGCCCGGCACCGGACATTTTTTTCACGGACAGTTGCCCTTGCTGAAGCAGATCGTGCTGGGCAATTGGCAAGACTGAACGCTGTTTCGGCAAACTTGAAGCTGCACCTGCCGAGACGCTTTTCCGCCACCCCGATTTTTTGAGACCCCCGATGAAGCGATTGATTTCCCTGGCACTTTTTTTAGCCCTGACTGCAGCCGGCTCCTTGACACCGCTGGCTGCCCAAGCGCAGGTGCCGCAAGGGCCGGAGTTGGCCGCGCGCAACTACCTGCTGCTCGACATGACCGCCAACAAGGTGTTGACCGAGCGGGACGCCGACACGCCCAACGACCCGGCGTCGCTGACCAAGTTGATGACGGCTTATGTGGTGTTTGGAGCGCTGCGCGACAAACGCCTGACGCTGGAGCAGACGCTGCCGGTCTCCAAACGGGCCTGGGACGAGCGTAAGGGCGACCCGTCGCTGATGTTCATCGACACCCTGATGACACCCAAGGTGGACGAGTTGCTGCGCGGCATGATCATTCAGTCCGGCAACGACGCCTCGGTGGCCTTGGCCGAAGGTGTGGCCGGTTCGCTGGAGCAATTCGTGGCGATGATGAACCGCCAAGCGCAGGCCTGGGGGCTGAAGAACACGTCGTTCAGGAACGTCACCGGCATGACCGAGCCGGGTCATAAAAGCAGTGCTCGTGATCTGTCGGTGATTGCGTCCAGCCTGATTCGAGACTTCCCCGAGTACTACAGCTACTACTCGCAGCGCGAGTTCACCTTCAATAAGATCCGCCAAGATAACCGCAACCTGCTGCTGCGCCGCGACTCGACCGTCGACGGCATGAAGACCGGCTACACCGAGGCCGCCGGTTACTGCCTGATTGCCAGCAGCTTGCGCGACTATCCGAATGGCAAGCGTCGCTTGCTGAGCGTCGTGATGGGCACGGCTTCCAAGGAAGCACGCGCGAGCGAAAGCCAGAAGTTGCTCAACTGGGGTTATTCGGCTTATGACGCCGTGCGCCTGTTCGACAAGGATCAAGCGATCAGCACGGTGCCGGTCTGGAAGGGCGCTTCGGCGCAAGCCAAGCTCGGCGCGGCCGACGCCGTCTTCATCGCTGTACCGCGCGGCGAGGGTGCCAAGCTGCAAACCAAGGTCGAGCGCACCGATCCCCTGGTGGCGCCCCTGGTCAAGGGCCAGCGAGTCGGCAGTTTGAAGGTCACGACGGCAGCCGGCGTTGCCGTCGCCGAGCTGCCCTTGGTGGTGTTGGAGGACGTGCCGGTGGCCGGCATCTTCGGCCGCGCCTGGGACTCGATACGGCTTTGGATCAAATAATCTGTCGCTTGGCGGGCGTAAGCTGAAAGCGCGGCGCTTTGCTGCCAAATCGCCCAGACTCACCCGCATTGAACAGGAGACGCGCATGAATGTTTTGCCCGAGCTGCCCAGCTATTTGAACGGCGAGTACCAGCCGCTGGCCGAAGCCAAGGTGTCCGCGATGGATCGTGGTTTTCTGTTCGGCGATGGCGTTTACGAGTTGCTGCCGGTGTATGGACGGCGGCTGTTCCGCTTCGAAGCTCATATGGACAGGTTGGAGCGCAGCTTGTCCAAGCTGCGCATTGCCAGTCCGCTGCTGCGCGCGCAGTGGTTGGAGGTAGCCCGTCGGTTGATTGCCTCGGTCGATGCGGAGAATCAGTGGGTTTATTTGCAAGTGACGCGCGGTGTGGCGCCGCGCAATCATGTGATGCCGACCGACATCACGCCCACCCTCTTCGCCTACAGCAGCCCGGCCCGACCGGCGACGGCCGACGAGCGCCACCACGGGGTGGCCTGCATCACCGCGCGTGATTTCCGTTGGGAGCGTGGGGACATCAAAAGCACCTCCCTGTTGGGCAATGTGCTGGCGCGCCAGATGTCTGCCGACCAAGGGGCTGTCGAAACCATCATGCTGCGCGACGGTTTCCTGACCGAAGCGGCGGCGTCCAACGTCTGGATCGTCAAGGAAGGCGCGCTGCTCGGCCCCCCGAAAAGTGAGCATGTGCTGGAAGGTATTCGCGTCGAATTGCTGAAGGAGCTGTGCGAGGACGTCGGCATCGGTTACAACTTGCGGCCGATCTCCGAGGCGGAACTGGTCGGGGCTGACGAAATCATCCTCAGCTCGGCCAGCAAGGAAGTGCTGGCCGTCACCCGGCTCGATCATCAACCGGTGGGTCACGGCGCATTACACGGCAAGCCGGGGCCCGTTTACGCGCGGCTTTACGAGGCCTACCAGCGCGCCAAGCTAGTGCAATCGATTTGAGGCTGCCATGAGTCACACCACACCGCCGGTCTTGCCGTCGGACATCCCGCCCGAGCAATCGCTGATCGAATACCCTTCAAGTTTCCCCATCAAGGTGATGGGGAAACATGTGGACGGGTTTGCCGCCGCCATCATTTTGGTGGCGCAGCGCTTTGACCCCGACTTCGATCCGACCAGCGTCGAACATCGCCCCAGCAAGGGCGGAAATTATCTGGGTCTGACCATCACCATCACGGCGACCAGCCGCGAACAGCTCGACGAGCTTTACCGCACGCTGAGCACCCACCCGATGGTGAAGCTGGTGATGTAACGCCGCGCTCAATCAAGTGCTCGCATCAGGTGCCAACTGCTTGTCCAAGTCTTTCACTTTGGCTGGGGCTGCTTCGTCGCCATTGCGGGCCGCGATGTCGTACCAATAGCGCGCCAGGCGCAGATCGGCCGGCAAGCCCAGGCCGGTTTCGTACATCGACGCCAGCAGATATTGAGCGCCAACGTCGCCACCCTTGGCGGCCTCGCGGTACCAATGAGCTGCTTGTGCCATGTCCAGCGGCGCGCCGCGACCGAGGTAGTAAGCGGTTGCCAGGGCAACTTGGCCGTCGCTGCTGCCGTGCTTTGCGGCGCGTGAATACCACTGCACCGCTTGCCCCAGATCGGGCTTGCCGGCCACACCTTGTTCATGGAAATACCCCAGCGACAGCTCGGCCTGCACCAGGCCTTTGGCAGCCGCCCGCAACAGCAGACGCTGCGCCAGACGCAGGTCGGACTTGGGCAGCTCGGCGCGTAAATGCATCATCGCCAGGTTGAAGTCGGCCAGCGGTTCTTGTTGGGCCGACAGCGCGGTAAAACGCTTGGCAGCCAGCGCCAGATCGCCGCTTTCGTAGGCGGCCAGCGCGGCTTCCATTGGCGGACTGTGCGGGCTGGCCGCTTGGCTGGACAGTGGCAGCGACAGCAGAGCTGCGATGAAGATGGACTCGATACGCATGGTGTGCTTTCAAAATAGGCGGCGTGAGGCTGACGTCTTCGGACGTTGGGTCGCCTGAACGTGACAAGGGCTTGCAAGCGAAACGTTAATATTCAGCCATGATTTTAAAAACCTTGGGGCGAGCCGACTACGTGCCCACGCTGCAAGCGATGCGCGAGTTTACTGAGGCCCGTACGCCCGCAGCGGCCGCTGTGCCCGACGAGCTCTGGCTTTGCGAGCATCCACCCACCTACACCCAAGGCTTGGCGGGCAAGGCGGATCACGTGCTGAGCGCCGGCACCATCCCGGTCGTGCAGACCAATCGCGGCGGGCAGGTGACGTACCACGGCCCCGGCCAAGTGGTGGCCTATCCGTTGATCGATCTGCAGCGCTTGGGCATCTATGTGCGGGAATATGTGTTCCGGCTTGAAACAGCGGTGCTGCAGACGCTGGACGGCTTTGGCGTGACAGGCCACCGCGTCGCCGGCGCGCCGGGGATCTATGTGCGCGTGGACGACCCGCAGTCCCATGCCGCGCTGACCGGCCCGGTCGATCCGCTCGATCCGTTCCGGGGCCTGGGCAAGGTGGCAGCGCTGGGCATCAAGGTCAGCCGTCACTGCGCTTATCACGGGGTGGCTTTGAATGTGGCGATGGATTTGCGGCCTTTTTCAGGCATCAACCCGTGTGGCTATGCAGGGCTTGCGACGGTGGACCTCGCTACACTTGGTGTTTACACCGATTGGCCCACCGTGGCCCAGCGCTTCGGCGAGCGCCTGAAGGCGCAGCTGGAAGGCTGAAAGCAAGGCTCAGAGGATCAAAGGAGCAGAGGACCACAGATGGCGACCGAGAACATCACCCACGAACTGAAGACCGGCGAAGCGTATGACGCCAGCGCCAAGCAAAAGGCGCAGGCCAAGACGGCACGCATACCGATCAAGATCGTGCCAGCGGAAATGCTGAAAAAGCCCGACTGGATTCGCGTCAAGGCCGGCTCTCCCAGCACGCGCTTTTACGAGATCAAGCAGATTTTGCGCGAGCACAAGCTGCACACGGTGTGCGAAGAAGCGTCCTGCCCGAACATCGGCGAATGCTTCGGCAAGGGCACGGCCACCTTCATGATCATGGGCGACAAATGCACACGGCGCTGCCCGTTCTGCGATGTGGGCCATGGCCGTCCGGACCCGCTGGACGCGGACGAGCCGGTCAATCTGGCCAAGACGATTGCTGCGCTGAAGCTCAAATACGTGGTCATCACCAGCGTCGACCGGGATGATTTGCGCGACGGCGGAGCCGGCCACTTTGCGGCTTGCATCCAGAAGATTCGCGAACTGAGCCCGACGACGCAGATCGAGATCTTGACGCCCGACTTCCGCGGCCGCATGGACCGCGCTCTGGATATCCTGCGCGCCGCCCCGCCAGATGTGATGAACCACAACCTGGAAACTACGCCGCGCTTGTACAAGGAAGCCCGGCCGGGGTCCGATTACCAATTCAGCTTGGACCTGCTGAAGCGCTTCAAGGACGATGTGCCCGGCGTGCCGACCAAGAGCGGCATCATGGTGGGCTTGGGCGAAACGGACGAAGAAATTCTGCAAGTGATGCGCGATATGCGGGCTCATGGCGTCGAAATGTTGACGCTGGGCCAGTACCTGTCACCGTCCAGCCACCACCTGCCGGTGCGCCGCTATGTGCACCCGGACACCTTCAAGATGTTTGAAGTCGAGGCCTACAAGATGGGCTTTAGCCACGCCGCCGTGGGCGCAATGGTGCGCTCCAGTTATCACGCCGATGAGCAGGCCGCCCATGCGGGTGTGATCCCCAGCTAAACAGCTAAGGGCCCGTTCGGGGATAAGTTGTGCATTTGGCCGGCGGATGCGGGATGCGATGCAAGGCGCAAATGCTCGCGATGCCCATTGGCATCGCGAGCATTTGCAACGCCGCAGCGCGCCCGTAGCAGGCTAGCCAAATGTGCAAGTTATTCCTGAACGGGCCCTAAGAGGTGCTGCTCAACGCAAACGAGCCGCTGTTGCGGCTCGTTTGCGTTTGTCGCTCCGCGCGTCAGGTCTCTGCCAGCAGTTTTTCGACCAAGCTGTGCAGGGCCGCGAAATCCGGTTCGCCGACATAGCGCTTGACGATCTCGCCGCGCTTGTTGATCAACAGCGTTGTCGGCGTCAGTTGGATTTTGCCGAACTGCCGAGCGATGTCGCCGGTGTTGTCGATCGCGACGCTGAACGGCAATTTGCGACTTTCCGCAAAATTGGCGACGAAGGCCGGTGGGTCATAGCTCATGGCCACGGCCAGCGTGTCGAAGCCCCGCGCCTGGAATTTTTCATGAGTGGCAATGATCTGCGGCATTTCTTTGACGCAGGTCGTGCAACTGGTGGCCCAGAAATTCACCAGCATCACCTTGCCCGCCCATTGGCCAGAGTCGACCTTGGCACCGTTCAGCAACACATAGTTGACAGCCGGCGCGAGCTCACGCTGATTCAGGCTTTGATAGGCGAACAAGCCGCCGCCCGCCAGAGCGGCAAGCAGCAGGGCAGGGGCAAGCAGACGGGGTAGCTTCATCTGGCTAGTTTAGACCGGCCGAGAGGCCATGCCTTGATCGGGCCTCAGTGACCCTTGGATAGCTCGAACATCAGCATCGACGGCAAGGCGTCTGTCAGGTGGAAGCGCGAGATGCGCGCGAGACCATCAACGGTGGCCGTGGACAGCTGCGTCAGGTGCTGGGCGTCCAGCACTTCGATGAAGCAGAAGTGAGGGACTTCACGCCTCAAATCGGCGAGCAGCATCTCGAACTCTGGGCCGCGCAAGCTGTGCTCGAAAATGATTCCATGCGGCAGACCCTCCAAGCAGAACTCTGTGGCCTCGCTCACGCTGGCGACGCTGTCGACGATCAGGCCCATGTGCTGGACCGAGTTCTGAATTTGTAGGCGAAGTTCGCGCCGCTCGGAAATGATCAGCAGATGACTGCCGGCCAGAGGCTTGGAGTTGCTGGAAGGGAGGTAGCCGCGCTCTTGGCGGCGTTCGAATTCGAACTCGCGAGCTAAATCCGCTTCTGCTGCATCCTCGGCGCTGTCGAGTTCCTCGCCCACCGTGTGCGGGAATTCAAGCGTCAGCACGGTGATGCCAGCTTCCTCTTCGCGCAAGGGCAGCACGCCCATGGTGATGGCAGTTTGTTCAACCAAGCGCCAGGCCAGCGAGTTCAGGGCGAGTGGCATGCCGCTCGTGCTCGAGGTGTCGATCAAGTCCAGCGGCCGATGGGCGAAGCGGCAGACCAGTCTGGCTTTGACGGGCCAGGGGCTGAGGTCGAGTCGCAGGTCGATGGAGGAGTGCGTGCTGGACAAGGCCCAATCCATCAAGGCATTCAGCAGCGCAAACAACAGCGAGCCATCGGTCATGACTTCGACAGATTTCAAGACCTGGCGCACCTGGATGCCGCGCGCCTGCGTTTCGCGGCTGCGCTGGGCCAGCACAGAGCGCAGGATCTGCGTCAAATGCATGCGTTCGCGCGATAACCGTAATCTCCCCGAGGCCAAGCGCGCCAGTTGCTGCCCGATCATGCCGGCTTCACGCGCTTGGGTCACGCTTTCACTCAGTGCGCGCAGGCTCTGGCGATCAATCTGACCCGTGTTGACGAGATCGTGAATGCGTTCCAGCGCCGCGCTCAGTGGGCCGGCAATTTCAGCGCCCAGTTGTTGCACGATTTCGGCCCACTGCGCACGGCTCGGCTCGCCGGACACGTCATTGGCGGCGTTGGCAGAGGTGTTGCTGGCGGGAGGAGGGCTTGACATGGCCATTCGGGGATGAGTGCGACGGGTGACTTTGGGTTGTTTTCAAGGCTGAGGCGTAATCGGTCGCAGCGGTCGCCATCGTCATCGCTCGGTCCTCAACCGTCCATCCCGTGATCCGGGGGAACGGTATCCAGATCCGCATCAAGCGGCACCTCTCCGTGCGATTGTTCACGTTGCGGCGTTGCGGCATTGCTCAGCCCAGCGCGCCTTGTTGGTGGAGCACCGCGATTTGCGTTTCATCGAAGCCTGCACCGAGCAAAATCTCCCTCGTGTGCTGCCCCAGCAATGGGGGTGCATGCCGGTAGCTGACCGGCGTGATGGACAGTTTGATGGGGCTGGCGACCAAGCGCAGCTTGTCCGTCAGCGGATGCGCCATGGCCTGTGTCATTTCGCGCGCTTGCGCTTGCGGGTCAGCGAAGGCTTCGGCCAGATTGTTGATGGCACCGCACGGTACTTGCGCTGCTTCCAGTGCCGCCAGCCATTGATCGCGCGGGCGTGTCTTGAGTACGGCAGCGATTTGTGGCACCAGCAGTTGACGTTGACGCACTCGGTCAGCGTTCTTGGCAAAGCGCGGGTCTTGCGCCCATTCGGAGTGACCGGCAATGGCGCAGAACTTGGCAAACTGCCGATCATTGCCAACCGCCAGGATCAGATGCCCGTCGCTGGCCTCGAACACTTGATAGGGCACGATGTTTTGATGCGCGTTGCCCATCCGACCCGGCGCTTGGTCGGTACAAAGATAGTTGGAACCCAGATTGGCCAACATGGCCAATTGGGTGTCGAGCAAGGCCATGTCGATCACTTGGCCCTGGCCGGTGGCGTCACGATGGCGCAGTGCGGCCAGAATAGCCACACAGGCATAAAGGCCGGTGAACAAGTCAGCCACCGCCACGCCGACCTTTTGCGGGCCGCCGCCTGGCAGGTCATCGCGCTCGCCGGTCACGCTCATCAAGCCGCCGATGCCCTGGACGGCATAGTCATAACCCGCTCTGTCCTTGTAGGGGCCGGTCTGCCCAAAGCCGGTGATCGAGCAGACGACAAGGCCCGGGTTTTCTGCCTGCAATGTGGTTGCGTCCAAACCATAGCGGGCGAGATCACCGACCTTGAAGTTTTCGACCAGCACATCGACCTGAGCGACCAACTGGCGTATCAGTTGTTGACCGGCAGGGCAGGCGATGTCGATGGTGATCGAGCGTTTGTTGCGGTTGGCACCAAGGTAATAAGCCGCCTCGCTGGTGTCTGCCCCGTTGTCGTCCTTCAGATAAGGCGGTCCCCAGGCCCGTGTGTCGTCGCCGCTGCCTGGGCGTTCGACCTTGATCACATCGGCCCCCAGGTCGGCCAGGGTCTGAGTGCACCAGGGGCCGGCCAGCACGCGTGAGAGGTCCAGGATGCGCACGCCCTGCAGCGACATGGCCGTAGCGTGTGGGGCTGATGAAGCGTCGCGGTCAGCGGCAGAGGGAGGAAAGAAGCTTGAGCTGGGCATATGTTTTATTGTGCGGCAGCGGGTGTTGGCCGCGGCTCCGATAATGTCGATATGAAATTGCATTGCAGCACAGCCGTACTTTTTGCCGCCCACCGTACTGCCGCCCGTACCGCAGCCCGCAGCGTCGTGCTCGTTTTGGCCCTGGCTGGCAGTGCTTGCTCGCCCAGCCTGGATTGGCGCGATGTGCGCCCGGCCGGGTCAGGCGCGCAAGTTTTGTTCCCCTGCAAGCCCGAGGTCAATAGCCGCCCGGTGACGCGCGAGCAACCCGGCCGAATGGGATTGGCCAGTTGCAAGGCGGCCGGCTTGAGCTTTTCGCTTGCCTGGGCAGAAGTTGCCGACCCGGCTCAAGTGACGCCTGCCTTGCAGCAGATGCGCGCAGCCCTGCTCACCAAGCTGACCGCCGAGCCGACTCCGCTGCAGCCCTTGCAAGTGCTCGGCATGACGCCCAATCCTGAAGCCGGAACGCAGCGCCTGGAGGGGAGCGCGAAGGCGGGTTCTCAACACGCGCAAGTGGCGTTGTTCACGCGCGGGTTGTGGGTCTATCAGGCCGTGATGCTGGGTGACAAGCGTGATGACAGCGCTTGGAACAACTTCGCCGATTCGATCAAGCTCGATTTCTAAGTCCGCTCCGACTCAATCTCTGCCTGCCCGATAATTGCGCCATGCCCGGACTACTTTTGATTGCCCATGCGCCGCTGGCCTCTGCTTTGAAAGCGGTGGCTGAACACACCTTCCCGAACTGCGCACCGCAGTTGACGGTGCTTGACGTGACGCCGGATATGTCGGCCGACGACGTCGAAACGAGCGCTCGCGCGTTGCTGCAAGCCGCCGGTCACACCGAAGCGCTGGTGCTGACCGATGTCTTTGGTGCAACGCCTTGCAACGCCGCGATGCGACTGCAAAGCAGTCAGTTCAGGGTGGTCAGTGGTGTCAATGTGCCGATGCTGTGGCGAGCGCTGTGCTACGTTGCCGAGCCGCTGGATGCTTTGGTTCAGCGCGCCTGCCAAGGCGGCATCAACGGCATCGTGCCCGGCGATCCGCCCGCCCATCCTTCTTCGGAGTCCTGAGGTTCAATGATCAAGTCCACTCTCACTATCAGCAACAAGTTGGGCCTGCATGCCCGCGCCTCTGCCAAGTTGACCAAACTGGCCGGCTCCTTCAAATGCGAGGTCTTCATGACGCGCAACAGCCGCCGGGTCAATGCCAAAAGCATCATGGGCGTGATGATGCTAGCAGCCGGTTTGGGCTCGCAGGTGGAGTTGGAGACGGAAGGCGCTGACGAGCAAGCTGCGCAGGATGCCATCACTGCACTGGTCAACGAGAAGTTCGGCGAAGGCCAGTAAGGCCGTTCGCTGGCCCGCACGCCATCAGCAGAGGAAGTGGCGGCGATAGCGAGCCGGTAGGTCAGCCAACCTCATCATCAGCGGCAAATCAGCCGTATTGAAGTCCGGGTCCCAGGCCGGTGCGCCCAAAATACGGGCACCGCAACGTAAATAGCCTTTTATCAGAGGCGGCGGCTCGACCACCAAATCATTTCGCAAGTCATCGACCGGCAGCGGCAGCTTGGGCTGCACCTGCCATTCGATACTGGCCAAATGAGTTCTTTCGAGTTGTTTCCAGAGGCTGGCTGCGAAATGTCCACCATCGCACATGCTGACACTGGCGCAGCCAATCATGGTGTCTAGCGCGTTGCGCGCCATGAATTCGGCCAGCGCTCCCCAGAGCAACATGATGGCCGCACCTGAGCGATGGTCGGGGTGGATGCAGGAGCGCCCAAGTTCGACCATGGTGCTGCGCAGGCCTCGCAAGCGAGTCAAGTCGAATTCGGTCTCGCTGTACAGGCCGCCTGCCCGCTTGGCCGCCGCGGGAGTCAACACCCGATAGGTGCCAATGACTTGTCCAGGCTGGCCTTGGTCGTCCATTTCGCGCACCAGCAAGTGCTCGCAAAACGGATCGAAAGCGTCAATATCGTGTCTAGCGGGCGCGCCAGGCGGCATATTCAGGCGCGCGCCCATTTCGTCGGCAAAGACAATGTATCGGAGTCGTTGCGCCGCACGGACCTCCTCTTCGCTGCTTGCCCAAGCCACCGACAACCGCGCCGCTGGCTGTGGCGGGCGAGGAGGGATGAGCGTGCCGAGATGTGGCAAGGCCAGCGAATTGCGGACACATGGCATCGGTCGCAGATCCGAAAACGGCAGGGTGGGCAATGGTAATTCCCTCATGATCGGCCTCGCGCTGGTCGTTGTTGAACCTGCTAATGCTCGGTGGCGGAGGTGACGCCTCCATGACGCATGGATGACGAATCGGTGACGCTGTGGCGCGAAGCTGTGCCTGGTTGTCGTGCGCTGCTAAAGTCGCAGCATGAGCTTTCAGGTATTCGGTATCCCGGTGTCGCGCGGTGTAGCTATCGGGCGCGCTGTGTTGGTGGCGTCCAGTCGGATTGACGTGGCGCACTACTTCATCAGCGAGGCTCAGACTGAGGCCGAGATCCTCCGAGTGCTGCGCGCGCGCGATGAAGTCGCGCTGGAGTTCGAGACGCTCAAACAGGATTTGCCCGACGACGCGCCGCACGAACTGGCTGCTTTGCTTGATGTGCACCTGATGTTGCTGCACGATGAGTCGCTCATCGGCGCGACCAAGCAATGGGTACTGGACCGCCATTACAACGCCGAGTGGGCACTCTCTGCTCAGTTGGAGGTGCTGGCGCGGCAGTTCGACGAGATGGAGGACGACTATCTGCGCGAACGCAAAGCTGATCTGGAGCAGGTAGTCGAGCGGATTCTCAGTGCCTTGGCACGCCAACAAGGGCGAATTCCTAGCGATGCAGCCAGCGTCGTACAGCGCGACTTTGCCGGCGAGGATCCACTCCTGTTGGTGGCTGCTGACATTGCGCCGGCGGATCTGATGCAGTTCAAGCGCAGCGTTTTTCACGGCTTCATCACCGACATAGGTGGCAAGACCTCGCACACTGCGATTGTTGCCCGCAGCATGGACATACCCGCCATCGTAGGCACACGCGAGGCGTCGCGATTGATTCGGCAGGACGACTGGGTCATCATCGACGGGGACGCCGGCGCGGTGATTGTTGACCCTTCACCTATCGTGCTGGAGGAATACCGTTTCCGCCAGCGCCAAGGCGAGTTGGAGCGAGCCAGACTGGCGCGTTTACGGCACACGCCAGCAGTGACGCTTGACGGCGAGCGTGTGGAGTTGCACGCGAATATAGAGTTGCCAGCCGACGCGGTTGCGGCGGTGGCTGCGGGGGCTACGGGCGTAGGTTTATTCCGCAGCGAGTTTTTGTTCATGAACCGCGACGGCGATTTGCCCAGCGAAGATGAGCAGTTCGAAGCCTACAAGGACGCTGTCGAGTCGATGCGCGGCATGCCAGTGACGATACGCACCGTCGATATTGGGGCAGATAAACCGCTAGACCGGATGAGCGTCAGCGAGTTGCGCCACGAACATGTGCTCAATCCAGCAATGGGACTCCGTGCGATTCGGTGGAGCTTGGCGGAACCCAGCATGTTTCGCCAGCAACTCAGAGCGATCTACAGAGCCAGTGCATTTGGCAAGGTTAGGTTGTTGATTCCGATGGTGGCGCACCTCAACGAGGTCCGCCAAGTGCTGGAGGCGATCAAGAAGGTACAGCAGCAATTGACCGATGCCGGCCGCGCTTACACCAAAGTTGAACTGGGCGTGATGGTTGAAATCCCAGCTGCGGCGTTGATGTTGCCCCTGCTGCTTAAGCACGTGGATTTTGTGTCTATCGGAACGAACGACCTGATTCAATACACCTTGGCAATCGATCGAGCCGATGAGTCCGTCGCACACTTGTACGACCCCTGGCATCCGGCGGTCTTGCAACTGCTGGCCGTCTCAATTGCGCAATCCCGGAGGGCTGCCAAATCAGTCAGTGTGTGCGGTGAAATGGCCGGAGATCCGGCGTTCACCGATTTGCTTCTGGCGATGGGACTGCGCAACTTTTCTATGCACCCGTCTCAAATCCCGTCGGTCAAACAGCGAGTCTTGCGCGCTGATACCTCCCGGTTGGCAAGCTTGCTTGATGATGTGCTGTCCAGCGATGAGCCACAACGCGCTGCAGATACGGCCTTCGCGGCTAATGGCCGACAGCAACTTGCGCCTTAGGGCGCTGTCCAACTCCACCTGGGCCTTGCTCGATGCCCGGTTTTTCGTTCGGGATGACTGCCTTACCGACCCGCACGCTGTCTGATTGCCCCCTGTAGCTGTTCTTTCATGCAGGGAGGAGGTGTGGGCATGAACTGTTTAGGTCTACGCGGTCTGCTGTTGTAAGTTTCCGTGATACAGTCAGAGGCTGCGCTGAACAGACAGAGTAAGATCTGTTGTTCAGCCTAGCGAAGAGAGAAAAGCTTGCAAAATGTTTAATAAAATTTCTAGCAAGGCTTGACGATAGTAAAATCATCAGTCATAATCTCATCTCTGTGTTGCCGGTGCCCCCAGGGTGCTGGGTAAAACAAGCTCTTTAATAATTTACAGCCGATAAGTGTGGGCGTTTGAAGATGAGTACTG
>JBIIVZ010000223.1:0-4649 GCA_044339175.1 Roseateles sp. | reverse complement strand
GGCCAGATCGGCATCCACCACGCCGCGCTGCACGCGCAGCGGCAAAGCGTGCGGAAAATAAGCGCGGTACGGCAGCAGATCAAGCCCCGTCCACTGCAGCATCAAACTGGCCTCGCCCTGCTCGGCGAAAGGTAACCACTGCGCGCGGCTGTCGAACGCCACACCGTTCAGCGCGCCCGCCAACTTTGGCTCGACGTGGACGGCGATGTCGGCATTGAGGGTCGAGATAAAGGGCAGGTCCAGCCGTAGCGCGGTCAGTTGGTGGAGCCGGCCTTGCGGCTGGTCATCCAGCCGCACTTCGCCGTCGATCAGTTCGATGTTGTAGAGCGCCAGCGCCACCGGGGAGCTCGGCAAATCGGCACCAGTGGGGCTTGGCTTGGCCCAGCGCGCCAGCAGATCGTCGATGTCGTAATGCCCTGCACTGACCCGACTGAGGTGGAGCACCGGCTTGACCAGGCGCAAGGACTCCAACACCGGGGCCCTGTACCAGACCGAGCGCCAGGAGAACACCGCCTCGACCCGCTCCAGCGTCAGCAAGGCTTTGGCTGGGTCTTGCCCCGCTGCAGCAGCAACGCGGACGCCCTGCAACTGCAAGGCCAGCCGCCAGGGCTGAAAGCTGACCTCGGCGACGCTCAGCTCACGCCCAAGTGCTTGACTCACCAGCGCCGCACCCGAGCCCTGCAACCAGCGAGGCAACGCCAGCCAGGCGGCGAGGAACAGCAAAATCAGCAGGCCGGCCGCGATCAAAGCGCGGCGCGCCCAGCGAAGCAGGGGATGGAAATGGCTGGAAAAAACGACTATCGGCATGAAAGTTGTGACAAAAATCAATGGCGGAATGTACTTCGATCTGGTGGCGCTCAGCCACAAGCAGGCGGGCCGCACATGGGCTGCGTGCGAGTTGCGTGCGAGTTACGTGCGGGCTGCGGCGATGATGCGGAGCTTCTCTACTGGCTCAGCGGGTTTTCACGTGGATCTTGCCTCACTGTTTTATGCCTTCAAGCCTTTCCTGCTGATGTTGGTGTTACCACCGGTACCGATGTTGTTGTTGATCTTGACCGGCGCGGGTCTGCTGCGCCGCTATCAACGCAGCGGCCGCTTGCTGCTGGGTCTGGGTGTGCTGACGCTGTGGCTGGCCTGCACCGAAGGGGCCGGGCAATGGCTGGCGCTGCACGCGGTGCACACGCCACTAGCGCTGAGCCCGCCAGCCATAGCAGCGCTGCGCGACGAGATACAGGTAGCTCAGCAAGGTCGCGAGAAAGCCAGCGTGGCGGTGCTGGTTTTGGGCGGCGGCACCTGGGCTTGGGTGCCCGAGTACAACGGGCCGGGGCTGAAGCCCCTCACGCTGGAGCGCCTGCGCTTCGGCATCTGGCTGGCCAGACAGATCGGTGCGCCGGTCGCTTTTTCAGGCGGCATTGGTTGGGGTGCCAAGCACCAGCAAGAAAGTGAAGCGGCTACCGCGCAGCGCAGCGCCACCGAAGAATTCAAGCTGCCCCTGACCTGGGTCGAAGACCGCTCGCGCGACACCCGCGAAAACGCTGCGCTGAGTGTTGCAATGCTTGAGGTGAGCGGCATCAAAAAACTGCTGCTGGTGACCGACGACCTGCACATGCCGCGCGCTGAAAGAGCGTTCATCGAGGCCGCGAAAGGCCGGCTTGAAATCATCAAAGCCCCGGTCGGCGTCCGGCGCGACGCGATGTCGGCGCTCAGCGACTGGATGCCGTCGAATGGTGGCTACGCCCGCGTCGGTTATGCCGTCTACGAATGGCTGGGTCAAATAGGCGGCCACTGAGCGCGGCGATTGAGCGCGGTACTTGGCCAGGTCGCGCAAAAGTGCGGCTCTAAAAAGCGAAACCCCTTTCAACCCGAAGGCTGAAAGGGGTGAGTGGCTTACGCCACCTTTGGGGCTCTCCGGGTATTTGCCGAAGGGCTCCTGGCACTCAGAGACTGGGCCAGAGGTTATGCCTCGAAAGGCAACTTGATGGTAGCCCAGCTCGCGGCGGCTTTCAAGCCCCCGGCAGCTTTGATTGCGGCGCGCTGAACAATTGCTCGAACAATTGATCCGCACGCTGCTGCACGGCCGGCGTCATCACAATGGCGCGCCCCCATTCGCGGCTGCTTTCGCCGGGCCATTTATTGGTGGCATCCAAGCCCATCTTGCCGCCCAGCCCGCTGACCGGTGAGGCAAAGTCAAGGTAATCGATCGGCGTGCTTTCCACCAGGGTGGTGTCGCGCACCGGGTCCATGCGGGTAGTGATGGCCCAGATCACTTCCTTCCAGTCACGGATATTGATGTCCTCGTCCACCACCACAATGAACTTGGTGTACATGAATTGGCGCAAAAAGCTCCACAGGCCGAACATCAAGCGCTTGGCATGGCCGGGGTAGGCTTTCTTGATCGAGATCACCGCCATCCGATAGCTGCAGCCCTCGGGTGGCAAATAGAAGTCGACGATTTCCGTGAACTGCTTTTGCAGAATCGGAACAAACACCTCGTTCAGCGCCACGCCCAGAATCGCCGGTTCGTCAGGCGGCTTGCCGGTGTAGGTCGAGTGATAGATCGGGTTCGGCCGTTGAGTCAGCCGCTTCACCTCAAAAACAGGGAACCAGTCCTGCTCGTTGTAATAGCCGGTGTGGTCGCCGAACGGCCCCTCCAGCGCATGCAAGTAGCCGCCCTTCTCTTTCAAGGCGATGCCGTCCTCGCTGAAACCGGTATAGCCCGCAGCGGCCACGGGAATATGACCTTCAAGGATGATTTCTGCACTGGCCGGCACTTGCAACATCAGCCCGGCTTCACCGACAGAACTGTCGACCAGCTCGGTGCGCGAGCCTCGCAGCAGCCCGGCAAACTGATACTCCGACAAGCTATCGGGCACCGGCGTGACCGCGCCCAGAATGGTGGCCGGGTCCGCCCCCAGCGCGACGGCGATCGGAAACGGCTGGCCCGGGTTGGCGAGTCCAAAGTCGCGAAAGTCCAGCGCGCCGCCGCGGTGCGCCAGCCAGCGCATGATCAATTGATTTCGGCTGATCAATTGCTGGCGATAAATGCCCAGGTTCTGTCGCAACCGCGGCTTCAGCGTACTTTGGGGGCCGCGTGTGATGACCAGGCCCCACGTCAGCAAAGGGCCAATGTCACCCGGCCAGCAGGTCTGGATCGGTAAGCGCTTCAGGTTGACATCGCTGCCCTGAAAGACTTCCTCTTGGCAAGCGGCCTTGCGAACCTTGCTGGGTTTCATGTCCCACAGCGACTTGAGCATCTGCAGCATGCGGCCGGCATCCTTCAGCCCCTTCGGCGGCTCCGGCTCCTTCAGGCTGGCCAGCACGTGCCCCACATCACGCAGCTCCATCAAGTTCTGCGCCCCCATGCCCAGCGCCACGCGCCGAGTCGTGCCGAACAAATTGGTCAGCGCGGGGGTCTTGTACCCGCTGGGCTGCTCGAACAACAAAGCGGGGCCACCCGCCCGAAGCACGCGGTCGCTCAAGGCGGTGATTTCAAGTTGGGGGGACACCGGCTCGCTGATACGACGCAACTCGCCCAAACCCTCCAAGCCGCCGATAAAGTCACGCAAATCCCGATACTTCATAACTTTTAGTTGTTAATAAAACGTTTGATATGCTTGACGGCTTGATTTGCAACCTTAGAATCCGCCAATCCTGGGAATCCAGGGTTAACCCGTGTCGTTGCCCGAAGGTGGGTAAAGACACCCCGCTGCCGATAGACGCCGGCTCAAACCTTGTCGCAAGTCTTTTGACAAGTACCGGTGTATCAAGGCGTATCCATTATCACTACCGTGCGAATGACCCGCAGTGCAAGCTCCGGGACTGAAACAAGGTAGGGAACAAAGGAGTCACATGACAGCGCGTCGTGATCTGCTATCCCTCATCCGCAGTACCAGTGCGGCCACTTCATTGTTTTTCAAAGACATCGGCCAAGGTCTGCTGGTCGTCAGCCACAACACCTTGGCCTTGCTGGGTTTGGCGTTGGTGGCCGTCCTCATGACTTTTTTCAGCCAAGCCGACTTGCGGCACACCCTGGAGGGGCAGACCCTGGGCTGGTTGCATGCCAGGCAAGAAGCCCGCGCCGAAGCGGCAGGCAACACGTTGTTCAGCAGCCGCGAACCGGACGCAGTGAACCGCGCCACGGCGACAGACCCGAAAGATCTGCCGCGCCAGCAAGCGGCTATCGCCATGTGGCTGTCGCGTCGGTACAAGGTCGCACCGGAGCCGATCAGTCGGCTGGTGCAAGAGGCTTGGGCTGTAGGGCAAAAGGCGCATGTCGAGCCGACCTTGATCCTGGCCATCATGGCGATTGAATCCGGCTTCAATCCCTTCGCTCAAAGCAACGTCGGTGCCCAGGGCCTGATGCAGGTGATGACTCGCGTTCACGACGACAAGTACGAAGCCTTCGGTGGCAACTTCGCTGCGTTTGATCCGATCACCAATCTGCGCGTCGGTGTGCAGATATTGAAAGAGTGCATACAGCGGGCCGGCAGCGTCGAAGATGGCTTGCGCTACTACGTGGGTGCCGCTAACTTGCCTGACGACTCCGGCTATGCCAGCCGCGTGATGGCCGAACACGAGCAATTGAAAGCCGTGGTCGGCGGCCGGGGTCTGCCTGCTGTGCAAGCCAAGCCGATTCGTGAAGCCGCCGT
>JBIIVZ010000014.1:0-15677 GCA_044339175.1 Roseateles sp. | reverse complement strand
ACCGAAGAAGAACTGGCGCCTCAAACGCGGCAGTACGCCCCAGTGGTACAAGCAAAATGTCGGTGTCAGGCGTCATGTCCAGTCGGGTGCCGCCCGCGTGGCCCGATTTCGTCCCGTCGGCCGTTCTTTCTGACTTATCCCCCCATCCTGATCATTCAGCTTGGTCGCCTCGACCCAGAGTTCAAGCCGACTCGGTCCGTTCCTCGTTTACTTGTGACCCATGACCGATACGCCCAAGCCCGACGATGAACTCGCTGGCACCGAACAGCCCTTTGTCTCCCACCTGATCGAGTTGCGCGACCGCTTGGTCCGTGCCTCCATCGCGGTGGCGATCGCCTTTGGTGTGCTGGCCATCTTCCCCGGCCCCTCGGCCTTGTACGACTTGTTGGCGGCCCCGTTGGTGGCGCAACTGCCCAAAGGCTCGACGCTGATCGCCACCAACGTGATCTCGCCGTTCCTGGTGCCGCTCAAAATCACGCTGATGGCCGCCTTCTTGGCCGTACTGCCCATCGTGCTGTATCAAGTTTGGGCCTTTGTGGCGCCCGGACTTTATTCACACGAGAAAAAGCTGGTGCTGCCGCTGGTGTTTTCCAGCACCTTGCTGTTTTTCGTCGGCGTGGCGTTTTGCTACTTCTTCGTGTTCGGGCAGGTGTTCAAGTTCATCCAGAGCTTCGCGCCCAAAAGCATCACCGCGGCACCTGACATCGAAGCCTATTTGAGCTTTGTGATGTCGATGTTCATTGCCTTCGGGGCCGCTTTCGAGGTGCCGGTCATCGTCGTCATGCTGGCCCGTATGGGAGTGGTCACCGTTGAAAAGCTGCGTGAGTTCCGCGGCTATTTCATCGTCGTGGCCTTTGTCATTGCCGCCATCATCACGCCGCCCGATGTGGTGTCCCAACTGGCCCTGGCCATCCCGATGTGCATTCTTTATGAAGTCGGCGTGTTTGCTTCCGGGTACTTCATTCGCTATTCGAAAGCACCTGAGACTCCCGAATAAGCGTGGCTCATTCAGCCGGCGGCTTCGGCCGCTGCGCCACGGTCACGGCAAATTCAAGTTGTTGCGCACCGCGTTGAACTGAGACGGTGGTGCTCGTCAACGGCTTCAACGCCGACACGGCCGCCAGCAGCTGAGCTGGGCTTTGCACCGCTTGCGTGCCCACCTTGGTCAACACATCGCCGGGCTTCAGGCCGGCATTGGCCGCCGGCGCATTGGCCAGCACGCCGCTGATCAACACACCCGCGCTGACCGGCACCTTGAAGGCTTGAGCAAATTCCGGTGTCAGCTCGCGCGTTTGCACCCCGATCCAGCCGCGCTTGACTTGCCCGTCGCTCAACAAAGAGTCCATCACTTGACGGGCCGTGCTGATCGGAATTGCAAAGCCAATCCCCAAGCTGCCGCCGCTGCGCGAAAAAATGGCCGTGTTGATTCCGACCAGGCTGCCCTCGGCATCTACCAGCGCGCCGCCCGAATTGCCGGGATTGATGGCCGCATCGGTCTGGATGAAATTCTCGAAGGTATTGATGCCCAGTTGGTTGCGGCCCAGCGCGCTGACGATACCGGAGGTGACGGTCTGCCCGACATTGAACGGGTTGCCGATCGCCAGCACCACATCGCCCACCAGCAAGTCTTCGGCATTGCCGAGACGAATCACAGGCAGTTTGTCCAGCGTGATTTTGAGCAGGGCGATATCGCTTTCGGGGTCGGTGCCGACCAGCTTGGCGCGGGCTTGGCGGCCGTCGCTGAGACTGACTTCGATGTCGGACGCACCCTCGACCACATGGTTGTTGGTCAGCAAATAGCCGTCTGCGGAGACGATCACCCCTGAACCTAGGCCTGTCTGCGGCCGCGCGGCCGTATTGGGCGGGCGCTGGCCAAAGTGAAAGCGCAGCCAGGCATCGTTGGACTCATTGGTGCGGCTGGGCGACTTGCTGGCGGTGATGCTAACGACTGCGGGTGCCGCGCGTCTGGCGGCTTGGCTGTAACCTGCACGGCCGACGCCGCTGGCGAGTTCGGCTGGGGTTCTCGCCACGGGCGGTGCGGCAGCTGTCGGTGCAAAGTTGCCGTTGCCGTTGCCGTTGCCGCTGCTATTGCCATGCGCCGGGGTGGAGCGATCAAGCGACTGCAACCAATGCGGTTTCAGCGTGCTCAGCACAAACAGCAGCGCCAGGCCCACCGTGGCCGTCTGAGCGAAAATCAACCAAAGTTTGCGCACTACAACCCCTTCACGTCTTTATTTGAATGATCAACTCCGCTGCAAGCCCAAGCAGATTTTTGCCGCCTGTTCCATGCGAAGCGAGGACTGCCGCGGACTCAAAATCTGAGTCGCTTGCCGCCTCCGCAGCAGATTATCGACGGCGCGCTTTGGCAGTCGGCTGCGACACTGATTGGCCCCATCGTTTGCGCAGGCACTGACTGACTGACTGCCAGCCGCACGCATTCATCGCTCGCTATCGACCTTGCCCATCCGTATGAAAACCAATCGACTTTTGATCACCCTGGGTGACTCCTGCGGCATCGGCCCTGAAATCATCGCCCAAGCTTTTGTCCAGGGGCAGGCAAATGATTGCTGCGTGGTCGGTGACGTGGCGGTGCTGCGCCGGGCGCTGCGGCAACTGGGCTTGAGCCTGCCGGTCGTGCAGTTGGACCACGTGGCCGAGGCAGCCCCGCCCGACTGCCTGCCGGTCTGGCAAGTGCCGGGCTTGCCGCCCGGCTTGGCCGAGCTGGCGATGGGGCAGATCAATGCGGCGTCCGGTGCGGCAGCGGCGGCTTGCATCCGGGCGGCTGTGGCAGCGATTCAATCCGGCCAAGCGGCGGCCCTGGTGACCGCGCCGATTCACAAGGAAGCCTGGGCGGCGGCTGGGGTTGAATTCCCCGGCCACACCGAAATGTTGCAAAGCCTGGCGGCCGCCGCAGATAGCAAGAAGCCCTCCGTCGGTGCCGTACTCATGCCGGTGCGCATGATGTTGGCCAATGACGAGTTGCGCACGGTGCTGGTGACGATTCATTGCTCGCTGCGGCAAGCGATCGAGCAGATCAGCCAGGCGTCGGTCTTGGAGACGATAGTCATCGCTCACCAGGCCCTGCAGCGTTTCGGCCTTGCCGCACCGCGCATCGCCGTGGCTGGCTTGAACCCTCACGCAGGCGAAGGCGGTTTGTTCGGGGATGAAGAAATTCTGCACATCGCCCCAGCGATTGCGCAGGCCCGAGCCCTCGGCATCAACGCGCAAGGCCCGTTTGCGCCTGACACCGTGTTCATGCGTGCCCGCCACACGGCCACGCATGCGGGTGAGTTCGATCTGGTGGTGGCGATGACCCATGACCACGGCCTGATTCCGGTCAAATACTTGGGCGTGGAGCAGGGCGTCAATGTCACTTTGGGCCTGCCCTTTGTGCGCACCAGCCCTGATCACGGCACTGCTTTTGATATCGCCGGCAGCGGGCAGGCCGATGCTTCCAGCCTGCTGGCGGCGATCCGCATGGCTCGGCGGCTTTTGCAAGCCTGAATACCTCGTCCGGCGCGCGCACAGGAGCGCTTTTCAGCCCCCCGTGCTGAGTGCGGCCAGTTGCTTGCGGGTTCTTGAGATGGCCCGTTCCAGCAAATAGGCGTTTTCGAATGCGCGCAGCCGTTTGGCTTCGCACAGGCGCTTGAGCATGCGGGCCGTCATGGTGACGGTTTCTTGGTGCTTGCTGCCCTGGGTGAAGATGAAAAAGCTGCGTCCCGCGCTGACATGGGCTAGCCGCACCTTGTGCCAGCTGTCGCCGGTGCGCATCTGGTAGGCAAAGCCGAGTTGCAAATGCTCGATCAGCAGCTCACCCTCAAATGGCGCGGGCGCGTCGGTGGAGGCTGGCAAGCCCTCAATGCTGATGTCCACCGCTTGCAGCACGGCCGCGCTGTCTTGGTCATGGCCGAGATCAAGGTCGATGTCGACCGGGGCGTTCCAATCGACGCCGCTTTCATTCACCAAGCCTAAGCTTTTCGCTTCGGCGCTGCTCAGGCGCTGACCCATATCGAGGTCCTGCGGCACGGTCACATGGGCGTTGGCTGGCAGGTCTTGCTCGGCCGGTGGGGCCAAGCCGAAGATCGCTTCGAGTTGTTTGCTCAGCAGGTTGCTGTCCAGGGCGCTGAGCGCCTGGCCTTTCAGAGATTCGGCGTGTGCGGGCAGCAAGTGACCAAAAAACTCCTTTCGCGCGGGCTCGGGCCAGGCGATCAGATCAAGCCCTTCGACGAGTGTTTTCATCAGCGTCGGTAAACGGCCCAGAAATTGTTGCCGCTGCGCCGTACCGGATTTGACTTGCACGCTCATGACCAGGTCGCCACCCAATTGCTTGAAGCGCCGGGTGCGCTCCTGCTCGCCAGTCAAGTCGCGTGCCGACAGCACGATGGCCTGGCTCCAGATCTGCGCCAGAAAATCCTGCAGGAAGGCCGGCATCGGCACCGGCGCGAGCGCTGCCTGAAGTTGCTGCATATAACGCTGCTGGAGCCGCAGGTCGACCTCTTTGCGGGCCAGCAGATTGACGGCATCGCCCTGCGACTTCAGTGCGGCAGCGGTTTGTGCAGCGATGAATTGCTCGAGCGCATCCAACTTGCTCTCGTAGACGGCCATGTTCTCGAAGTCGCCATCGGCCACGTCCTTGACCAGCTCTCGCACATGGGCAAGAAAAGCCAAGCCCGGATCCTCGGTGAAGTCTTCAAAGGCGCAAGCCAGCGAGGCCATGCGGTTGACGAAGCGCCGCACCGGGTGGCGTCGCGAGGAGAAGAAAGTCGTATCGCCGAGGGCGGCTCGCAACACCGGTAATTGCAAGCGAGCCAGCAGTCTGGCCATTTGCGGTGGGACTTTCGGGTCGGCCAAGATCTGATCAAAGAGACTGCCGACCACATCGATGACCATGTGGTCAAGCCGCCCTGTTGCCGCTTGGCGCAACTCTTCACGGTGCAATTGAATCAGGTTGGGCGGCAGGCCGGCATCCCAGGACGGGCCGCTGAAGTCGTCATGCCAGTCCTGTGTCCCGCTGGCTTCGCCCGGCCGATGGAAGCCGCTGGAGCCGCTGAAACCGGTGTGGCCGGACGAAAACTGTGTCTGTGTCTGTGTCTGCGGCTGAGCGGATTGAGGCGAAAAACCGTTGGGCGGTGCCGGTGTTGCTTCCGTTGCGGAGTCTGCCGGTTGCTGTGCCAGCCGGCGCAACAACGCCATCAGCTGCGCATCCACCGTGCCGAGGCCACCGGTTTGGCCCGAGGCACGAGCGGCTGAAGGCGCGCCGTAGTGGTCAGCGTCGCGGCCGGTTTCGCGCGGGTTACGCAGTTCCGTGTCCCAGCCCGAACTCTCAGCGTAGCGACCGGCGTGGGGCGGGCCGTTTGCCTGACCATTTGTCTGGCTAGTTGCTTGGCCGTTCCCGAGTCCACCCATCGCGCTGTTCGTGCTCAACGGTTGCGACCGGGTGGTGTGGGCGTGGCTGCTGTTGCTCGTGGTGTCGGGCCCGCGCCTGCGCAAATCTTGCGGTCGCAAGCCACGGTCGCGGAACAGCTCGGCAATGTCGGCATAGCACTGACGCATTTCTTGTGCCAGTGCGCGGGTCAACTCATCGAGCAGGATTTGTCGAACTTCTGCTTCCTCGCTGACCGCTTGCACGGCGGCCAGCAAGGCCTGCCCGATCAATTCAGGCCGCAAGGGGCTGCGGCCGCTGCTACTGAAGTCCGCCAGATAGGAGTCGACCTCTCGCAACTCCCACTCGCTTTGGTGGCCAATCGCCAAGCCGATCCGGTCGGCGGCGACCAGTGCATCGACCTGCGTGTCATCCATCAAGGAAAGTTCGGTCCAGTTCCTTTTTTCAGCCGCAGCCGGAGTGGCTTTGGGCGCTTGTTCCGTGCTCAATTGGTCGCGCAGACTTTGAAAAAAGCGCTGGCTGAACGCACCCTGCTGCTTGCGGAAGAGGAATTGCGCGCCGAGCAGCGCTTCGCGGCGTTTGATTTGACCTGCCGACAGGGCCGACAGGCCAAGCCCTTCAGCGCAGCGCTCGGCCGCTTGCTCAACGGCCGTGCGCACGCGCTGCAACGCGGCCTCCAGGTGCGAATTCATTTTGAAATCAGGCGAATTCATGGGGGACGCCGAAATCCGTATCATTTGAGCAACAGTCCATTGGCTCAGTATCGCGCCAAAGGCAAGACTTCGGCGGCGTGCGCAGCGCAGCGCAAGCCGGGAGTTGTCAACTAGCTAACGCCGCGCCGCTCGGTAACTTTTGCTTACGTGTCTTCAGGGGCTCAACGCTTCAGTGAATCGCGAATTTCGCGCAGCAGCACGATGTCCTCGGGCGTCACCGCCGCCACGGGCGCTACCGGCGCTTCACTGCGCTTGAGCCGGTTGATCTGCCGGATCATCAGAAAAATGATGAACGCCAAGATGATGAAGTTGACCAGCACTGTCAGAAAACTGCCGTAAGCAAACAAGGGAACGCCCGCCTTGCTGAGCGCCTCATAGGTCATGGCACCCTTGTATTCGGGCGGTGGGCTGGCCAGCAAAATGAAGTAGTTGGAGAAATCAAGTCCGCCAATCAAGCGGCCGACCACCGGCATGATCAAGTCCTTGACGATGGAGTCGACGATCTTGCCGAAGGCACCGCCAATGATCACGCCGACGGCAAGATCCACCACATTGCCTTTGACTGCAAACTCTTTGAACTCCGACAAAAATCCCATTTACTTCTCCTGAGGTGGCGCAAACGCCATTTTTTCTTCATGATGAAGGCGCACCTTGCCCGTCTTTTGCCTTCAAGCTGAAGTCCGGATAAGGTGTTTGCCGCGACAAAAACGCTGACATTGTGGCGTGAATGTCGGAGTTCCGGCTCATCTGTAAGCTTGGCCGCAAATGCGTCCGCTAGAATTACGGGTTGACCCCGATCAGAAAGCTCGTTTGAGGACCCTCATGAGTGACCAGCAAGTGGACCATGGCAAGCGCACCTGGCTTATTGCCACAAGTTGTGCCGGAGCCGTTGGCGGCGCAGCCGTCGCCGTACCTTTTATCAGCACTTTTTCACCTTCCGAGCGGGCCAAAGCGGCCGGCGCAGCGGTGGAAGTCGATATCAGCGCCCTCAAACCCGGCGAGAAGCTGACCGTCGAATGGCGAGGCAAACCGGTTTGGATTGTTCGCCGTACGACCGAGCAGTTGGAGTCGCTCAAAGCGACTGAATCTCAGTTGGCAGATCCGACGTCGGAGCGCACCGCTTACCCAACTCCTGAGTATGCCAAGAATCAATACCGCTCGATAAAGCCGGAGTACTTCGTCGGCGTGGGAATCTGCTCGCATTTGGGCTGCTCGCCCAGCGATAAATTCCAAGCCGGCCCGCAGCCTTCGCTGCCGGACGACTGGCATGGTGGGTTTTTGTGCCCCTGCCACGGTTCGACCTTCGATTTGGCGGGGCGCGTGTTCAAGAATAAGCCGGCACCCGACAACCTCGAAGTGCCACCGCATATGTATCTGTCCGACGCCAAGCTGTTGATTGGCGAAGACAAGAAGGCTTAACGCTAAATACAGAGGTCAATATGGCTGAATTCAAAGAAGCACCCGCCGGTGCCCCAATGGGCGAACAGCTCCTGACTTGGGTGGACAACCGCTTTCCGGCAAGCAAGCTCTACAAAGAGCACCTTTCGGAGTATTACGCGCCGAAGAACTTCAACTGGTTCTACATCTTTGGCTCGCTCGCCTTGGTGGTGCTGGTGATACAAATCGTCACCGGGATCTTCCTGGTGATGCATTACAAGCCGGATGCCGCCCTGGCCTTCGCCTCGGTCGAATACATCATGCGTGATGTGCCCTGGGGCTGGCTGATCCGTTACATGCACTCGACGGGCGCTTCGGCCTTCTTCGTGGTGGTTTATTTGCACATGACGCGCGGCCTTTTATACGGTTCCTACCGAAAGCCGCGTGAGTTGGTCTGGATCTTCGGTTGCGGGATTTTCCTGTGCTTGATGGCCGAGGCCTTCATGGGCTATTTGCTGCCTTGGGGACAAATGTCCTACTGGGGCGCTCAGGTGATCGTGAACTTGTTTGCCGCCGTGCCTTTTGTCGGCCCGGACCTGGCACTGCTGATTCGCGGTGACTTCGTGGTCGGCGACGCCACATTGAATCGCTTCTTCAGCTTCCACGTCATTGCCGTACCGTTGGTGCTGCTGGGCTTGGTCGTTGCGCACATCATCGCGCTGCATGAGGTGGGTTCGAACAACCCGGACGGCGTGGAAATCAAGGCCAAGAAGGATGCAACCGGTCGGCCGTTGGATGGCATTCCGTTCCACCCGTACTACACCGTGCACGACATTTACGCCCTGGGCCTGTTCCTGATGGTGTTTACTTCCATCGTCTTCTTCGCCCCGGAACTGGGTGGCTACTTCTTGGAGTACAACAACTTCATCCCGGCTGACCCGCTGAAGACGCCGTTGCACATTGCGCCGGTCTGGTACTTCACGCCGTTCTATTCCATGCTGCGCGCCACCACCAATCCGATGGTGAACGTGTTGGCGGGCTTGGTCGGTCTGGCCGCCATCCTTGCTGTGCTGAAGGGTAGCTTCTCGGCCAAGGGCAAGATTGCCACCTTGGTGCTGGCGGTTGTGGCCGTGGCTCTGTTGAAGACCTTCGACGCCAAGTTCTGGGGCGTGGTCATCATGGGCGGTGCCGTGGTCATCTTGTTCTTCTTGCCTTGGCTGGATCACAGCCCGGTCAAGTCGATCCGCTATCGCCCCGAATGGCACAAGTATGTATACGGCGTGTTCGGCGTGTTCTTCCTGGTGTTGGGTTACTTGGGCATTCAGCCGCCCACCGACCTCGGCACCCTGACGGCGCAAATCGGCACTTTGTTCTATTTTGGCTTCTTCCTCTTGATGCCTTGGTGGAGCAAATTGGGCACCTTCAAGCCCGTGCCCGACCGCGTGACCTTCACCGCCCATTGAGCCTCGGAGTCAAAAGAATGAAAAAAATCATTGCGACGCTGCTGACTTCCGTGCTTTTGAGCATGGGTTTGGTGTCAGGTGCCATGGCCAACGCGGGTGGCATGGAATGGGACAAGTTCCCCAAGGAAAAGATGCAGGACATGGCCTCGTTGCAGAACGGTGCCAAGCTGTTTGTCAACTATTGCCTGAACTGCCATTCGGCTTCCTACAACCGCTACAACCGGCTGCGTGACCTGGGCCTGACCGAGGCGCAAATCAAGGCCAACCTGATGTTTGCGACCGAAAAGGTCGGCGACACCATGAAGGTCACGTTGGATGCCAAGCAGGCCAAGGACTGGTTCGGTGCGGTGCCACCCGACCTGACCGTCATCGCCCGTTCGCGTGCCGATGCGGCCAAGGGCTCGGGCGCAGATTATTTGTACACCTATCTGCGTACCTTCTATCGAGACGAGACCAAAGCTACCGGCTGGAACAACCTGGCGTTTCCGAATGCTGCGATGCCGCATGTGCTGTGGGAGTTGCAAGGCCAGCGCGCAGCTGTTTTTGCCGATCAAGCCGATCCGCATGAGCATGGCAAGACGATCAATGTGTTCAAGGGCTTTGAACAATTGACGCCGGGCACGCTGAATGCGCGTCAGTACGACAATGCTATGGGTGACTTGGTTGCTTATTTGCAGTGGATGGGCGAGCCCGCGCAAGCACAGCGTTTCCGCCTCGGCGTTTGGGTGTTGCTGTTCCTGGCTGTGTTCACGTTGTTTGCTTGGCGCTTGAACGCTTCCTACTGGAAAGACGTGAAGTAACCCGTCTGGCCTTCTGCTCGGCAGCGATGCTGACGGCGGGCCGAATGCGCAGTGGGATGCTCGTCGAGCCTCCCACTGCGTTTGCCTTTTGTGCGGCCCTCTTCTTGAGGCGTCGTGACCCCTTTCTCTGACCCCTCGGGAGCCTGCTGCCATGATGGTGCTTTATTCTGGAACCACCTGCCCTTACTCGCATCGCTGCCGCTTCGTGCTGTTCGAAAAGGGTATGGATTTTGAAATCCGCGATGTGGACTTGTTCGCCAAGCCCGAAGACATCGCCCTGATGAACCCGTATAACGAAGTGCCCATCTTGGTGGAGCGCGACTTGATTTTGTATGAGTCGCACATCATCAATGAGTACATTGACGAGCGCTTTCCGCATCCGCAACTGATGCCCGGCGACCCGGTAGCCCGTGCCCGCGTGCGCTTGTTCCTGCTCAACTTCGAGAAGGAACTGTTTGCTCACGTCAATGTGCTCGAAGGCCGCAGCCAGAGCGTCAAGGCGACGGACAAGCAATTGGAAAAAGCACGCGCACAAATTCGCGACCGCTTGACCCAGTTGGCCCCGATCTTCCTGAAAAACAAATACATGTTGGGCGACGACTTCTCGATGCTCGACGTGGCGATTGCGCCGCTGCTGTGGCGTCTGGACTATTACGGTATCGACATGTCCAAGAACGCCTTGCCGTTGTTGAAATATGCCGAGCGCATCTTCTCGCGCCCGGCCTATATCGAGGCATTGACGCCGTCCGAAAAGGTCATGCGCAAGTAAGTAGCAGCAGATATGGAATCCAGCATCACCCAGGGCGGGCCGGCCAGTGCGTCCACCCGCCCGTATTTGATCCGAGCCCTGCACGAGTGGTGCACGGATAACGGCTTCACGCCCTATATTGCCGTGCAGGTTGATCGAACGGTGCAGGTGCCGATGGAGTACGTCAGCAAGAACGAAATCGTTCTGAATGTCGGCTTCGACGCCACCAGCAATCTGGATCTGGGCAACGAGTTCATCCAGTTCAAGGCGCGTTTTGGCGGCACGGCACGCGAGATCATCGTGCCGATCGATCATGTCGTCGCCATCTACGCCCGTGAAAACGGCCAAGGCATGGCCTTTCCCGCACCTGATGCGCAGCCGGTAGCGACGCCGCCTGGGTTGACGTCGACGATTGCTGGCGTCATTGCGCCCGCCCTGGCCGCCGTATTGCCCGGCAGCGGTACGGCGCTGCCTGCCGGTGAAGGTCGGCCAGTCACGCCATTGCGGTCGCTGAGGCTGGCGCCCAGCCCTGCTGTCGAAGACGCGCCCACTCAAGCCGATGCGCTCGACGTGAAAGCAAACTCGACAGACGAAGGCGGCACTGACAGCCCAGATCCGGACAGCCCATCGGGCGGCTCGTCGTCAGGTTCGGGTCGTCCGACACTAAAACGCATCAAGTAGCTTGAAGGGGTTGAAAATACCCCCTATAATCTAAGACCAGTGCCGGCTTAGCTCAGTTGGTAGAGCAACCGCCTTGTAAGCGGTAGGTCATCAGTTCGAATCCGATAGTCGGCACCATTGAATAATTATCAAAACCTCAAGTTTTACGACTTGAGGTTTTTTTATGTCTGGAATTCAATGGGTAAGGGCAATCTCGAACGACTGAAAGGCTAAAGCGTCAAAGCGCCAGAACGTCATAAGGCCAGAACGTCATAAGGCTAAAAGAGGCCAGAAGGCCAGACCCAATTCACCCCAGCCCAGAGTGGCTCATGTGGGCGGCAGCACTTTCACCCTGACCTTGGGCGGCTGCAAACCTTGCTCGGCCAGCATGGCCTCCAAGCGTGGTTGCAACTGGCGTAATTTGGCGGCGACGGCGGCGTTCGCGGCCAGCATTGTCCAACCCTCTTCATCCACCGGACCGGGTCGTACAAACCGCGCCAAGGCACCGGGCAGGGCCGGGGCCACGATTTCCATTCGCCGGTTCGAGGCTTGCAGCAACAAACCCAGCCTTGCCAAGCCTTCATGCTGATGCAGAGCCTGAGCAATCGGCAGCGGGTCGGGTACTTGACGACCGTGCAGATTCAGGTTTCTTGAGGGGTAGGGCGCGCGCATGGGATTCAGTTTAGCCCTGCGATGCGTCGCCTCAGTGCCCAGGATGAGTGCCTGAGCCCGGATGCTAAACTGCCAAAGGTTTGCGCCGAAGCGCGCACCGGCCTTATTGCACCGGAGGCTGATCGCCTCATATGCGACCGGCAGTCAGTAATAAATAAATAAACAAGCAATCAGCAACATTCCAAGGACCAAGCGGCGCGTCAATCCAGCATTGTGGGCCGCACAGTTCATCCGAGGGGCCAGCCATTGCCGGCCCCCGATTTTTGATAAAACCATCACGCCGCATGTTGCCCAAGCTTCTCACCCAGATTTTCGGTAGCCGTAATGAGCGTTTGCTTAAAGGCTATCGCCGCGTTGTTCAACAGATCAACGCACTTGAGCCTCAGTTCGAGCAGCTCGACGACCTCGCACTGAAGGCGAAGACCGCTGAATTCAAGCAGCGCGTCGCGAAGGGCGAGACGCTTGACGCCATCATGCCCGAGGCCTTTGCCGTGGTGCGCGAGGGCAGCAAGCGCGCCCTGAAAATGCGCCACTTCGATGTGCAGTTGATCGGCGGCATGGTGCTCAACGACGGCAAAGTGGCCGAGATGCGCACCGGTGAAGGCAAGACTTTGATGGCGACGCTGCCGGTCTACTTGAATGCGCTGGCCGGCAAGGGCGTGCACTTGGTGACCGTCAATGATTACTTGGCCAAGCGCGACGCCGAGTGGATGGGGCGCCTCTACAACTTCCTGGGGCTGACCGTCGGTGTCAACTTGCCGCAAATGCCGCGCGAGGAAAAGCAGGCTGCGTACGCGGCCGATGTGACCTACGGCACCAACAACGAATACGGTTTCGACTACCTTCGTGACAATATGGTGTACGAGCTGGCGGACAGGGTGCAGCGCCCGCTTGCTTATGCCATCGTCGACGAAGTGGATTCGATTCTGATCGACGAGGCGCGCACGCCGTTGATCATTTCCGGCCAGGCCGACGATCAGACCGATGTCTACCAAGCCATCAACAAGATCGCGCCGAGCTTGAAGAAGCAGATCGGCGAGCTCGACATCCGCACTGGTGAGGGCGTGATCGAGGCCGGTGATTTCACTGTTGATGAAAAGTCCCATCAGGTCTACCTGACCGAAGACGGTCACGAGAACGCCGAGCGTCTGCTGGCCGAAGCCGGCCTGCTGCTCGAAGGTGCGAGCCTTTACGACGCCGGCAACATCACGCTGATGCACCACTTGTATGCGGCGCTGCGTGCCCACCACGTGTATCACCGCGATCAGCATTACGTCGTGCAGAACGGCGAAGTCATCATCGTGGACGAGTTCACCGGCCGCTTGATGAGTGGGCGGCGCTGGAGCGACGGCCTGCACCAGGCGGTGGAAGCCAAAGAAGGCGCTGAGATCCAAAGCGAGAACCAGACGCTGGCCTCAATCACCTTCCAGAACTTTTTCCGCATGTACGGCAAGTTGTCCGGCATGACCGGCACGGCCGATACCGAAGCCTATGAATTCCAGGAGATTTACGGCCTGGAAACGGTGGTGATTCCGCCCAACCGCCCGACTATTCGCAAGGACGAGCAGGACCTGGTCTACAAGACCACCAAGGAAAAGTTCGACGCCGTCATTCTGGACATTCGCAGTTGCGTCGAGCGCAATCAGCCGGTGCTGGTGGGCACCACGTCGATTGAAAATTCCGAGCTGATCTCGGGCCTGCTGACCCAGGTCAAGCTGCCGCACCAGGTGCTGAACGCCAAGCAACATGCGCGCGAAGCCGAGATCGTGGCGCAGGCCGGTCGGCCGGGCGTGATCACCATTGCCACCAATATGGCAGGGCGCGGCACCGACATCGTGCTCGGCGGCAACGTCGAGAACCAGGTCAAGATCATCGAAGCGGACGCCTCGATTGCCGACGCCGACAAGGCCGCGCGCACGCAGAAATTGAAGGACGAATGGGCCGGCTTGCATGAGCAAGTGAAGGCCGCAGGCGGCTTGCGCATCATCGCCACCGAGCGTCACGAAAGCCGCCGCATCGATAACCAATTGCGTGGCCGTTCGGGCCGTCAGGGTGATCCGGGTGCCTCGCGCTTCTATTTGTCGCTGGACGACCAGTTGATGCGCATTTTTGCCGGCGACCGCGTGCGCGCGATCATGGATCGGCTGAAGATGCCCGAGGGTGAAGCGATCGAAGCGGGCATCGTCAGCCGCTCGATTGAAAGCGCGCAGCGCAAGGTCGAGGCTCGCAACTTCGATGTGCGCAAGCAATTGCTTGAATACGATGACGTGTCGAACGACCAGCGCAAGGTGATTTATGAGCAGCGCAACGACATCCTGGAGGCGCAAAGCCTGATCGCCCAGATTGGCAATCTGCGCGCCAGCACGCTGGGCACCGTGGTGCACACCTTTGTGCCGCTGAACAGCGTTGAAGAGCAGTGGGACCTGGCCGGCCTGGAGCGGGTGCTGAAGGACGAGTGGCAGCTGGAACTGGGCTTGCAGGCCTTGGTGGGCGGCAGCGAGTCGATCACCGACGAAGAAATTCTTGAAGCCGTGGTGAAGGCCGGTGATGCGTCCTTCGAAGAGAAGACCGAGCGCGTCGGCCTGGAGCAGTTCACGCCCTTCATGCGCATGGTGCTGATGCAAAGCATCGACCAGCATTGGCGTGAGCATTTGGCGGCGCTGGATTATTTGCGTCAGGGCATTCATTTGCGCGGCTATGCGCAGAAGAACCCCAAGCAAGAGTACAAGCGCGAGGCGTTCGAGCTGTTCTCGCAGTTGCTCGACGTGGTGAAGATGGAAGTGACCCGCACCTTGCTGAATGTGCGCATCCAGTCGCAAGAAGAGGTCGCCCGCGCTGCCGATGCGATTGAAGCGCGGGCGGAAGCGGTCAGCAACATCACCTACACCCATCCGAACGAGGACGGCTCAGTGTCGCGAGAGGCAGCCCCTGCCGACCCTGCCGCCAATCAGTTCGGTCACGTCGGCCGCAATGACCCTTGCCCCTGCGGCAGCGGCAAGAAGTTCAAGCTCTGCCACGGCAAGCTGAGTTGAGTCAATAAACTGTGCGGTTTCGCACGTTTTATCAGCTTATCCCCCGGATCCGGGGGTTTTTGCCGAGAACGCACGCCCGTTAAAGTGCAAATCTGGAGTGAGAACAAAGCGACGTCTTGCTCGCTCTTCAAGTCGCACATCAGGTCATCAGGACATCCGGCCATCATGAATATCCGCGTCGCTTTAGCTGCCTTCTCCGCTGCCTTGTTGGCCTTCAGCGCTACCACCGCAGTCGCCACCCCGGTCGTTACCGCTCCCTTGGTCTCACAAGTGAGTCTGTCCGCCGGTGCCAATGGCAGCCAATCAGCGATATTCGGGACGACTCATTTGAAGGCCGGGCTGTTCACCGACACCTTCTATTTCGCGGATACCGCCACGCTGGCTCTGGTCAACGGCGGGCTGTCCACGATCGGGTTGGCTGCGGCGTTCGACATCGACTTCATCACGGCGACCTTGAATGGCATCGCTTTTGACTTCAGAAAAACTGCACTTCTCAGGGTGTTCGAAGCCAAGGAAATCGGCATGTTCACCAATCAAGAGCTGTTCTCGCCGTTCACGCTGATCGTGAACGGCCGGGCAGGCCAAGGTTTGGCCGATGGCAGCGCTATTGCTGCCAGCTATTCCGGCAACTTGAATGTGACCAACGTGCCCGAACCCAGTTCGTTTGCCTTGTTGGCCGTCGGCCTGGCTGGCGCGGGCTGGGTTGCGCGCAGCCGCCGTGTTTTGAAGACCAACGCCTGAAAGTGCTCGCCATGAAACTGAAGAATTTCGCCTTCGCTGTCGGCTTGGCAGTGGCCGGCTTCTCTGCCCATGCGTTGGACATCACCCG
>JBIIVZ010000222.1:0-4661 GCA_044339175.1 Roseateles sp. | reverse complement strand
CGGGGGCTTGATGTTTAGACCTTGCCCCTCGCGCTTGACCCTAGCGGGGCTCTGATCAGTGCAGCGCCGCAGAATGAACCATGCGCTGCACGTACTCAAACACCCGCTCCGCGCGTGCCGTGATGGCAGCGCTGGAAAAATCCGCCGGCATCCCGGCGAGCAAGTGGTCGATGATGGCCGCCTTCATTTGTGCCTGGGCTGCGGCCCGATCACGCAAGTCGCCCAGCAGGTGCCTGCGGGCTTCGACGACGTTCAACAGCTCAGCCGCCACCGCCTTGATCTTCCTGATGTCGTCCTTGGTGAGGTCCACCGCATCCTTGGCCAGCAAGTCAAAAACCGCCAGCGCCTGCTGGCTCTCAAAGCCCTCGCGGGAAAAGCGCCGCTCCTCCTCGTCCATCGCGTCGTGCTCGCGCAGCAAATCGTCGAACATGCGCTGGATTTCCGTCTCGTCCTTGTCGCGGTTGAACTGGGCAATGATGGCTTGATAGCGCTCGTACAAGTCAATCCGGCCCGGGTTCTCCGCCAGCATCGCACCGAGCCGCGCTTCGATACGCTCTTGCAAGCTCAGCAGCGCCGTTTCCCGGTAGGGCGAACGGGCAAACTCGGCACGCAAACGCTCAAAATCAATGCCCGAGAGATCGAACTCACGCCTTGCTTCACGCGCGCGCGCCGGCACCGGCTCCGCCACATCCAGCGCCGTATCAATCACCTCGCGAATGCCGTTCAAGACGGCGCGGATGTCCACCTTGTCGGCTGGCTTTTGCAGTAGTTTGTAAAGCGCGGCGATGGCATTGGCCTGTGGCTCAAAGGCAAACAAGCCCGGATGCGGAAACAGGGAGTTGCCCAGGTCAAAAACGTCCTCGGCCAGCACCAGAAACGTCTTTTTTCTCTCGGCCGAGCTGCTCACCGCGTTCTGTGCCGCCAGCAGCGCGCTCCAGTTCGCCGCGCCCCTTTGGGCACCGGCCAGGTCGGCCAAGTTAAAACCCGAACCGTGCAGATGCAACTCGGCGCGGGCAATTGCCGCGGCGTATTCGGCCAGCGCTTCGGCCTCATCCAAAACAGGCTCGCCGCCCTGCCCGTCCGCGCCGTGGTCAGCGCGCTGCCCATAGGTCGCCAACGCTTTACGCAAGGTGCCCGGCACACCGTTGTAGTTGACGATCAGGCCCATCTTCTTGTGTGCCGCCACCCGGTTCACACGCGCAATCGCCTGCATCAGCGTGTGGCCCTTCATCGGCTTGTCGAGATACAGGGTGGCCAGCGGCTTGACGTCAAAGCCCGTCAGCCACATCGCGCAGACCACCGCCACGCGGAACTCGTGCTGCGCGCTTTTGAAGCAATCTTCCAGCGACTTGGCCGCGAGGCCCTTAGCAATCACCTCGCGGTAAGGCCGCACATCGATGCCCTCGGCCGCAAAGTCACCCACCTCGTTTTGCTCGGTGCTGAACACCGGGTGGATCTGCGTGGCCCGCATCCAATCGATCTGCGCTGAGTCCCGGCGCATGCCCTCTGAATACGGCTTGCCCTTGGCGTCAAACCGGGCTTTTTCCAAATGCAGCGCGGCCTGCAATTCATCGATCTTTTCGGCCCAACGGCGCTTGATGCGCTCGGCCATCTTGACGCAGGTCAGTTTGTCGATGCAGACCAACATCGCCTTGCCGTTGCCGCCATAGCGCTGGGCAGCGCCCTGCTCGGCCGGCCGCTCCATCACCCGCCAGCGCTGGTGGAAGTGCTCGACAAAGTCATTCGCCACATCGTTCAAGCGCGTTTCCGACGTCAGCACCGGATAGTCCCGCGCCAGCTCACGGTAGAGCCTGGCCTCCTGCGCCTCGTTCAACTCGCCATCGGCACGCGCGGCGTCGATGCGGGCTTCGATGCGCTGGTTCAAATCTGCGTCCACTAACCGCAGCTTCTTGCCCCGGCTCTGGTAGGTCAGCGGCAGGGTGGCACCGTCGGCCACCGCACGCTGAAAGTCATAGACCGACACATAAGGCCCGAACACCTGCTCCGTCAGGCTGCGCTCCGGCCCGTCGATCAAGGGCGTGCCGGTGAAGCCGATGAACTTGGCGCTGGCCAACGCCATCCGCATGTTCAAGGCCAGCCGGTCGTACTGCGAGCGGTGCGCCTCGTCCGACACCACGATCACATCGCGGCGCTCGTTCCACGGCACCGTCACCCGCTGGTTGAACTTGTGGATCAGGCTGAACACATAGCGCCGGTTCTCGTCCTTCAGCAGGCGCTCCAGGCCCGCTGCGCTGGTGGTCTTGTCGTCCTTGTTGGTGGACACCCCGCAGCCGACAAAGGTGTCGTAAATCTGCGCGTCCAGCTCCTTGCGGTCGGTCAGCAGCACAAAGGTGTAAGCGGCCGACACGGTGCGGCGCAGCTTTTCGCAGAAGAACACCATCGAATAGCTCTTGCCGCTGCCCTGCGTGTGCCAGAACACGCCCAGCTTGCCGGCCTGCACATCGGCGTCATTGCCGAGCAGCTTGGCAATCGCCTTGTTGACGCCCAGGAACTGGTGGTTGCGCGCCACGATCTTCAGCGTGGGTGCCTCGCTGGCGTCGAACAGCGTGAAGTTGGCCAGCAAATCCAGCAGCGCCATCTTGCTGCACATACCGTGCAGCAAGATGGGCAGCAGCGGACGCAGCGGCGGCAGCTCGTTCTTGGGTGCAGGGTCGGCGTCTGTCTCGTCCAGACGCTTCCAGCGGTAGAAGTGATCCCACGAACTGGTGATGCTGCCAAAGCGCGCGTCCAGCCCGTTGGAGACGATCACCAGCGCGTTGAAGTGGAACAGCGCCGGAACCGTGTCGCGGTAGTCGCTGTAATTGTCGTCAAAGGCGGATTTGAGCCCCTTGTCGTGCCGCTTCAGCTCGATGAAGACCAGCGGCAGGCCGTTGACAAAACCCACCATGTCGCAGCGCTTGCGGTACGGCCCGCACTGCACCCACAGCTCCCGCACCAGCAAAAAGTCATTGCGCTCGGGCTGGGCAAAGTCGATCACCGCCACCCGCACATCGTCCGCCGCCCGCCCCGACGCGGCTTTGAGCGTGATGCCCTCGCGCAGCAGCCGCCACTTGGCCTCGTTGTGTTGCAACAGCGTCTTGGTCGGGTCGCCGTCCAGCAGCTGCTCGCGGGCGGCGGCCAGTTGCGTGCGGCCGGTGGGCGTGGCCGCCAGCGCCGGGTTCAGCCGGGCCAGCGCGGCGTCCAGCTCGCGCACCAGCACCACCTCGCTCGCATCCCGGCGGCCCAGCAGCGAGCCAGGGCCGAAGGTTTCGCTGTTAAAGCCATAGACCGAGCGCCAACCGAGCTCGTCCTCAAACTGCCGCGCGGCGGGTTCCTGGATATTGCGGTCTTCGGAGTAGTCGGCGGCGCGAGACATATTTATATTTCCCTGGTGGTGCGCGGTCAGAGATGCAATTGGCCAGACATGAGGCGGGGTAGGAGTTCGTCACGGACGGTGATCAGTTGAACAGTGCTACGTTTCAACACAATAACTTGCTCAATGAGAGGTTGCACGACTGCATCAAACCGCTTCAATATATCTGCGGGCGGAAGCAGCAACGGCAACTCCTTGAATGCTTTTTTACTCAGCTCTTTGAACGTCGTCCCCGTCGCCTTGGATTCAAACTCATCAACTCGGCTCATCAAATTGAAAAGCAAATAGTTCCTGCCGTTATCGAATCTCGGCATCACCGCGATGAAACCTTGATTGGTGCAGGCCGGCTGATCCAACAGCGCAAAATATCCGATACTTGCGCGACTGGTCATAAATATAGTGCCAGCCGGAAGCAAGGTTGCCGAACAGGACGCGTATCCCGACTCAGTAATTCGCCGCGAGCAATTCGGAAGAAAAATACAGTCATTTCTCGTGATATCCGTCGGAGTCAGCCAAGCAATTTCACCGTCCCAATAATCGTTGCGCAATGTACTGGGTGTTGCACCGCCGATGGCGTCGGCTGCCTCTGCAATTTTTAACAGCTGCCATCCCGCTGGGACTCCTCCCTCAAGAAGCACCAAGTTTGCCCCCGGAAACCGAAGCTTCACAAACCATTCCCGATACAGCAGCCGGGCGGATTCTTCGAGTAAGGCGATGCGGCGGCGGTTGGTTTCGATCAGGTCGTCGTAGGCTGCAATAAATTCGACAGTCTGCGCTTGTTCGTCAATGCCCGGCAGCATGAATTCAAAGCTGGCAATATCCTTCCCGCTGATGTGCGGAATGTTCGCCCCGGTCGTGATTCGATCGATATGCGCCAAGAAGGCGGGCGTGCACAGGGCGTAGCGCAAATACTCGGTAGTCACGACCCCGTCAATACCACGCAGCCGCGTCACGCGCTGAACGAGCAAACTCGGTAAATCTTGCTCCTTGATCCACGCCAATTTGAGCCCGCCGCCAACGATTGGGCGGTCCATCGCCAATATCACGTCATTTTCACGAAGCTGATACTTGGCCAGCTCGTCGTATTCATCAAGACGCCATTTCTTTGCCTTTTCACCCCATCGAATGAAACCCTGCTGAACGTTGTCGCCGCGAACTAGGTATCGCGTCTCGTGTGATCATGTACCCATCCGGAGCTGGCCACTGTTCAAAGCAAGGGACGTGATGCGCGGCGTGATTGAGTCCTTCAAGGCAGAGAAAGCAACATGAGCGAAGTCCACGCCCAAGC
>JBIIVZ010000221.1:0-4664 GCA_044339175.1 Roseateles sp. | reverse complement strand
GTCCTCGCTGGCCGCCAGCCGTGCCAGCGCCGTGCGGTTCAGCGGCGGCTGCACGCCGGGCAGCGCCTGGCGCACCAGCAGCGGCTTTTTCTGCCAATGGCTGCGCATGAATTGTTCGGGCGACAGGCCGCCCAGCAAAGGTGTAGCGATTGAAATATCCATGGCCGGGATTGTGCTTGCAGGTCAACCCTTTGGCCGCATGTGCGATCATCCCGCCCATGAAAATTTCTGCCCCCTGCATCGTTTCTCTCGCGTGGAAACTGGAAGATGCCCAAGGTCAACTGATTGACGAGTTGACCGAACCGCTGGAGTTCTTCTTCGGTGGTGACGATTTGTTCGCCAAGGTCGAAGAAGCGCTGCTGGACCAGCACGCCGGCTATGAAGTCACCGTGACGCTGGAGCCAGAGCAGGCTTTTGGCGAATTCGACTCCGGCCTGGTCTGCTTTGAAGCACGCAGCCTGTTCCCCGACGGCGTCGAAGAAGGGATGCAACTGGAAGGCCTGCCCGAGGGTGCAGCCACCGAGAACATGCCGCCGGATGTGATCTACACCGTCACCGACGTCTACCCCGAACACGTGGTGCTGGACGGCAACCACCCGCTGGCTGGCCTGGGCCTGCGCATGCAGGTCAAGGTAAGCGACGTGCGCGAAGCGACCGAGGCCGAAATCGAAGCCGGCACGCTGGGCGAAGCGATCTTCAGCCTGATGGCCAACGGTGCCCCGCCCGACGCCTTGCTGCACTGAGAAACAGAGCTTTTTACTGCGCGGCGGCCAGGAGCAATACGGGTGCCACCGTCGGCAAGACGCGGGTCATGACCCGCCCTACGAAGACTAAACCATCGTTGTCTCGAACAACGTCGTAGGGCGGGTCGAGACCCGCGCAGGATTGCATGCGGCAGGCAGGATCGGCGGATACGACGAAGCCGGCGAAACAAGCGTGGCAGTGGCCACGGCAAGACGCGGGTCATGACCCGCCCTACGAGGTTGCGACAGAGAAGCGTTGAGCGCGGCGATCAGTGGCTGATCATCCAGGGCCGTTTGCTCGGAAAGGCCTTGTTGCCGTTCGGTGCCTGCAGCGTGGCACCGCGTTGGCCGGTCTTGCAGCAGCCGCAACCGGCCGGGTGGCGCAGGCGCTGGTAATCGCGTGAGCTGCTCGGCTCATGCTGAGCGCGCTCGTTGCGGTCCATCGCATCACGGGTGCTGCTGGTCAGCAAGGCCAGGCGCGGTGCGGTGGCAAAGACGCGGGGCGAGCCTGCCCCGCAATCGGGGCACAGCGCCGGCTCGTTGCGGTCTGCCTGGGGCCGCACGGCGTCAAAGCCGCCGCAGCCCGAGCAGTCGTAGTCGTAGGTGGGCATATTTCGGCTCCGGCTCAGATCAGATCGGGCGACAAAGGCATCACCACCGAGCCGTCGAGGTGGCGGATCGGGCCGGCCGCATTCGGGTTGATGTCGAAGTCGAAGATCTGCGTCGGCAGCCACAGCGTGGCGCAGGCATTGGGCACGTCGACGACGCCGCTGATATGACCCTGCACCGGCGCAGTGCCCAAGATCGAATAGGCCTGCGCGCCAGAGTAGCCGAACTTCTTCAAATACTCGATCGCGTTCAAGCAGGCTTGGCGGTAGGCCACATTGACGTCGAGGTAGTACTGCTTGCCGCTCTCGTCGACCGAGATGCCCTCGAAGATCAGATAGTCGTTGTAGTGCGGCGTGATCGGGCTGGGCTTGAAGATCGGGTTCTTGATGCCGTACTTGGCCATGCCGCCCTTGATCAGCGTGACGCGCATATGCACCCAGCCGGCCATCTCGATCGCGCCGCAAAAAGTGATTTCTCCGTCGCCCTGGCTGAAGTGCAAATCCCCCACGCTCAAGCCGGCACCGTCCACATAAACCGGGAAAAACACCTTGGCTCCGCGCGACAAATCCTTGATGTCGCAGTTGCCGCCATGCTCGCGTGGCGGCACGGTGCGCGCGCCCTCGGCCGCTGCTTTCGCCTTGGCTTCGCCGGTCAAACGACCCATATGGGCGGTGCCGGCAAACGGCGGATTCGCCAGGTTGCCGGTCGGGTCGGTGTCGATCAATTGCTGTTCGCGCTGGTTCCACAGCGCCAGCATCTTCGGGTCCGGCAGGCAGCCGATCAAGCCGGGGTGGATCAAGCCGGCGTACTGCACGCTCGGCACATGGCGCGAGCTGGTGAACATACCGTGGAAGTCCCAAATCGACTTTTGCGCCTGCGGGAAATGCTCGGTCAGGAAACCGCCGCCGTTCTTTTTACTGAAAAAGCCATTGAAGCCCCACTGGCTGTCTTGCTTGGCGCCAATGTCGAGCAGGTCCACCACCAGCAAATCGCCCGGCTCCGCACCTTTGACGCCGACCGGGCCGGACAGGTAATGCACGGTGGACAGGTCGATGTCACGCACGTCATCGGCCGAATCATTGTTCTTGATGAAGCCGCCGGTCCAGTCAAAGGTTTCAAGGATGAAGTCGTCGCCTGGGTTCACCCAAGCCGCCATCGGAATATCCGGGTGCCAGCGGTTGTGGATGTTTTCGTTCTCGAGCGGGGACTTGCTCAGGTCAACGGAAATCAAGGTCTCGGCCATGGTTTAACTCCTGGGAAAATTGCAGGGTGAAAGCGGGTTCAAAGGGAAGCAGTGAGCTGATGGGCTCCCGCTCAAACAGAAAGGTATTGCTTGATGTGAGCCACATCGGTATCGGCGCGGCGGGTTTCATGCACCAGCCGGCCGCCCTCGATGACGAACAGGCGGTCCGCCACGTCCAGGGCAAAGCTCAGCACCTGCTCGCTGACGATGATGGTGATGTCGCGCATCTTGCGAATCTCGTTCAGCGCCCGGGCAATGTCTTTGATGATGGACGGCTGTATGCCCTCGGTCGGTTCATCCAGCAGCAGCACGCGGGGTTCGGTGACCAGCGCGCGCGCGATGGCCAATTGCTGCTGCTGACCGCCGGACAGGTTGCCGCCCTTGCGGCTGCGCATGTCCCACAGCACCGGGAACAGCGCGTAGATTTCCTCGGGAATGCGCCGCGTCTTGGAGTTCTCCAGCCCGGTCTGAATGTTCTCCTCGACCGTCAGGGTCGGGAAGATCATGCGGCCTTGCGGCACATAGGCAATGCCCTTGGCGACGCGCCGAAAGCTCTCGTCCCGGGTGATGTCTTGGCCCGCCACGCTGACCGCGCCGCTCTTGGTCGGCAGCACGCCCATCAAGCTCTTGAACAGCGTGGTCTTGCCCATGCCGTTGCGGCCCATGATGGCGACGGTTTCCTTGTTGGCCGCCTCGAACGAAATGCCGTGCAGGGCCTCGCTCTGCCCATAAGCGACACATAGATCTTTCACGCTCAGCATCTGAGTAGCTCCTTCAATCCAGGTTCAATGACCGAGGTAAACATCAATGACGCGCGGATCGTTCTGCACCGTGGCCATCGAGCCTTCGGCAATGATCCGGCCCTGGTGCATGACGGTGACCTTGTGGGCAATCTGCTTGACAAAGTCCATGTCGTGCTCGATCACGATGACGGCGCGGTTCTGGCAAATGCGTTGCAGCAACTCAGCCGTCATCTCGCGTTCCCGCGCACTCATGCCGGCGATCGGCTCGTCCAGCAACAGCAGCTCGGGGTCCTGCATCAACAGCATGCCGATCTCCAGCCACTGCTTTTGCCCGTGGCTGAGCAGGCCGGCCTCGGTATCGAGCTTGTCCGCCAAGTGGATGTCCTCGGCCACCAGCCGCACCCGCGTGCGGATCTCATCGGTGCACTTGAAGGTCAGCGCGCCCAGCACCGAGCGGCCCTTCGGGTAGGACACCTCCAGGTTCTGGAACACGCTCAGGTTTTCATAGATCGACGGCGTCTGGAACTTGCGGCCGATGCCAAGCCGCACGCGCTTGTACTCGGCCATGCCGGTCAGCTCGGTGTTCTTGAACTTGATGCTGCCGCTGGCGGCCTTGGTCTTGCCGCAGATCAGGTCCAGCAGCGTGGTTTTGCCCGCGCCGTTGGGGCCGATGATGACGCGCAGCTCGTTCTTGTCGACATAGAGCGTCAGGGCGTCGATGGCCTTGAAACCGTCAAAAGACACCGTCAGATCCTCGACGGCCAGGGCAAAGTCAGTGTTGCTCATCGAGTAGCTCCTCGGTCAAGCTTGCTGGCCGTGAATGCCGGCCGGCAGCTTCGGGTAGTCGGTGGGGGAAATAGCACCCGGCTCGGCTGCCGCCTTGGTCGCCGCCACGGTGGCACCCGTTTTGGGCGTGCGCCGGCGCTGCCACCACGGCACGACATGGCTTTCCCACAAGCCCGCCAAGCCCATCGGAAAGGCCATCGTCACGCCGATGAACAGGCCGGCCATCAGGAACAGCCACAGGTCCGGGAAGCTCTCCGAGAAAAAGGTCTTGCCCGCATTCACCAGCAAGGTGCCGTAGACCGCGCCAACCAAGCTCATGCGCCCACCAACGGCGGCGTAGATCACCATTTCAATCGACGGCACGATGCCGACAAAACTGGGCGACATAAAGCCGACCTGGAGCGAGAACAAGGCCCCGCCGATGCCCGACAGGCCAGCCGCCAGGCAAAACACGAAGATGCGGAAGTTGGCCACGTCATAGCCGGAGAAGCGCACCCGGTCCTCCTTGTCCCGCATCGCCAGCAGCAGGGTGCCGGCCTT
>JBIIVZ010000220.1:0-4678 GCA_044339175.1 Roseateles sp. | reverse complement strand
TAGTGCGGAATGTTGGCGATGAACTCGGCAAACCACGAAATCTTGTGCCAGCTTGGCTTGGGGTTCACCAGCAGCGGCGCATCGCGGGTCAACATCCATTTGATGCCTTTGACGAGCGTCGAGATGTGATTCCAGACCTCGGCATTGGAGGCCGAGAGTTGTCCGCCGTTGGCGAACGAGGTTTCCATCGCGGCGTAGCGGTGCGACTCGAACAAAGTGACCGCGAAACCACGCTTGGCCAGCGCGTAGGCTGTGGTGACGCCGGTGATGCCGCCGCCGATGACTGCAATTTTCTTCATGAGAGAGGTCCAAAAAGAGTCGGGGTTGGGACAACACCGAACTTCGGTGTCATCGCCCCCTCTGTTTTGGACCTGAGAGATTCACGCGGCGTCGGTGGACGCGCTGCGCTTGCTCCTGCGGTGGAGCGGGTGACAAAACCCGCTCACTCTTCAGAGTACTTGCTGTCTCGATACCGGTTCATTTGCCTGAGAGATTCCGGGGCGGTTGCTCCTTCGGCGCTTGGCCTATGGATACACCACGCCAAGACTCTCCCGATATCGAGGCCGCAGTATCGCATCCCCGGAGCATGAGAAAAATTCCACATTGCAAAACCCGGTCAATGCACCGTTCATCCGAGCACTCGGGGTGCCAAAAGAGTGCTCGGGCTGCGCTCGGTCTGCGGCTTGCGTTCCCGCACCAAATACGAATACAGCACCGGCACCACCAGCAGCGTCAACAGCGTGGAGGTGATCACGCCGCCGATGATGGCGCGGCCCATGGGCGCTTGCATCTCGCCGCCGTCGTTCAGGGCAATCGCCATCGGCAACATGCCGAACACCATCGCCGAGGTGGTCATGATGATGGGTCGCATGCGGATCAAGCCCGCTTGCAGCAGCGCCTCGGGCACGCTGGCACCGGCCTTGCGGGCGTGGTTGGCAAAGTCGACCAACAAAATCGCGTTCTTGGTCACCAAGCCCATCAGCATCACCAGGCCGATCATCGAAAACACATTCAGCGTCGAGTTCCACAGCAGCAGCGCCAGCATCACGCCGATCAGCGCCAGCGGCAACGACGCCATGATGGCCAGCGGCTGCAAAAAGCTGCCGAACTGGCTGGCCAGCACGATGTAGATGAAGATCACCGCCAGCCCCATCGCGCCGAGCAAGCCATTGAACGCTTCGGCCTGCTGCTTGCCGGCACCGTCCACATTGAAACTGATGCCGGGCGGCAGTTGGGTGGCCTTGATCAGCGCCTGCACGTCGGCATTGACGTCACCGGATGCCCGGCCCTGCACACCGGCGTAGACCGCCTCGCGACGCTGCAGGTTCTGGCGGCGTATCACCTCAGGGTTGAAGACCGGGGTGATGGTGGCGACTTGGTCGAGCGCAATCGGCGAGCCGTCCTTGGCGAAGGCGACCGGCAACTTGTTCATTTGCTCGATGCGCTGGCGTTGCTCTTGCGGCAAGCGCAGCAGCACCTCCACCTGGTTGCCGTCCGGCGTGGTCCAGTAGGTCGCCACATCGCCGTTGACGAAAGCGCGCAGCGAGGCCGCAACTTGCGGCGCGGTCAGGCCCAGCTCGCGAATGGCCGAATCCTTCAGCCGCACGGCAAAAGCCGGCAGGCCCGGTTTGACGGTGGTTTCCACATCGACCGCGCCGGGGATCTTCTTGATCTTCTCGACGAACTCATTCGCCACCCGGGTCAGCACCTCGGGGTCGGCCCCCAGGATGGTGATCCAGATCGGCCGGTCAAAGCCAACGCTGACATCGACACCGGGAATCTTGGCGATGTCGGCGCGGATCGCGTCTTCAATCTGCTTCTGGCTGCGTCGGCGGTCCTGCCGGTCTTGCAGGGAAATATTCAACGACGCCTGGTTGCGACCGGTAGACATGCCCTCCCCGGTACTGCCCACCACCGTCGAGACGGTTTTGATCTCCGGATATTTGGCCAGAATCTCTTCGATCTGCAACACCTTGGCATTGCTGCGCTGCAAGCTCGACGCCACCGGCATACGCAGGTTCACTTGAGTGAAGCCTTGGTCGGTCTGCGGCACAAACTCGCTGCCCACCAGAGTGGACAGCCCCAGCGCCACGACAAAACTGGCGAACCCGCCAGCCAGCACGATGCCGCGCGGCGTCAAGGTCGCCAAGCGCAAGCGGCGCGGCTGGCTGCGAACGCGTTGGCCCTCGGCATCGAATGGCCGGCCCCAGACCGGCAGCGGCAGCACGAAGAGCCGATAACGCCGGCCCGAGAAGGCCCATCGGATCATGCGTTCGTAGACCGTGTGCAGCACATCCATGCCACGGTCGGTGCCGCGCAGCAGGGCACCCAGCACCGGCACGCGCTGCAGATAGGTGCTCGGCGGGTCTTTCCAGATCGAACTGAGCATCGGGTCAAGCGTGAAGCTGACGAACAGGCTGACCAGCACCGCCACCGCCACGGTGATGCCGAAGGGGTAGAAAAACTTGCCGATGATGCCGCCCATGAAGGCCACCGGCACAAACACCGCGCAGATCGCAAAAGTGGTCGCCATGACGGCCAGACCGATCTCGTTCGTACCGTCGAAGGCGGCCTGGTGGTGGTCCTTGCCCATGCCGACATGGCGGACGATGTTCTCGCGCACGACGATCGCATCGTCGATCAACAGGCCGATGCACAAGCTCAGCGCCATCATCGTCATGAAATTCAGCGTGAAGCCGAAGGCATGAATCGCGATGAAGCTGGAGATCACCGCAATCGGCAAGGTCAGGCCGGTGATGATCGTCGAGCGCCAGCTGTGCAGGAACAAGAAGACGATGGCGACGGTCAGCAAAGCGCCCTCGATCAGCGTGTGCTTGAGCCCCGTCAGCGAGCTTTTGACGAAGTCGCTGGAGGCGTAGATCAGCGTCAATTCAACGTCTTGCGGCAAGGTCTTGGTCAAAGCCAGCATGGCGGCCTTGACGGCATCGCCGGTGGCCACGATGTTGGCGTCTTGCTGCTTGAAGACGTTGAAGGTCACGGCCTGCGAGCCGTTGATGCGCGCCAAGCTGTCGGGCTCCCGCTCACGCTCGACCAAGGCTCCCAAGTCCCCCAGCGTCAGCACCAGATTGCCGCGCCGGGCCACCGCGATAGCGGCGAACTGCTTCGGGTCCTTGACACGGCCTTCAACGCGCAGGATGGCGTCCGACATGCGGTCCGACAGCAGCCCGACCGGCTGATCCACATTCGCCTCGCGCAGCGCGGTGGCGATCTCGGCCGGCGTCACGCCGTAAGCGCGCAGGCGCAGCGGGTCCAGGTCGATGCGGATTTCGCGCGTCACCAGGCCCCCCACTTCCACCCGCGCCACACCCTCGACGCGGCCCAGCCGCTTGGCAATGATCAGCTCGCTCATCATCGACAACTCACGCGCCGGGCGGGTCTTGCTCATCAGCGCCATCACGACGACAGGTTGCGCGTTGTCGGCCTGCTCGCGCGACACCGTCGGCGTTTTCACATCCTTCGGGAAGGCGGCTTGCGCGGCGGCGACCCGGTCACGCACTTCCTGCATGGCCCGGTTCATGTCGGTGTTCAGGCCGAACTCGACCTGCGCTTGCACGCGGCCCTCGAAGCTGCGCGAGCTGACCCGGTCCACACCGGCAATCGTGTTCAGCGCCTCCTCCAGCGGCTTGGCCACTTCACGCTCGACCGCCTCAGGGCTGGCACCGGGGTAGCGGACGTCGATCGAGGCGACCGGGATGGAGATGTCCGGCATGTTCTCCACCCCCAGCTTGGCGTAGGAAAACAGGCCCAGCACGCACAGCGCGACCATCACCATCGTGGCGAAGACGGGGTTCTGGATTGAAACTTTGGTGATCCACATGATCGATCCTTCAGAGGGTGATAACTTTTGTAGCGAGCGGCTGTCAGGCTAGGCTGAGGCCGGACACAAGCAGTCCTGAGGACTGCTTGTGCCTGCCGAAGGACAGGGCCGCTGGCCCTGGCGGATGGGGCGCAGGAACCGGAACGTACTCAAGGTACGTGAGGATTCCGAGTACCCAGCCAACGACGCATGGCGGGCGCGCAGTAGAAAGTTCTCACCCCCTCAATTTGTGGCGACGCTGGCTTTGGCAGCCACGACCGAGGCCCTGGTGCCTTCGCGCAGATTGTCAAAGCGGGCGGCCAGCACTTGCGCGCCGGGCTGCAGCCCTTGCAACACCTCCACCCGGCCCGCACGGGCATCGCTGCGGCCGGTGGTGATGATGCGGCGGGCCAAGGTGCCCCGCTCGATCATCCAGACGAAGTCCTGCCCCGAGCTGCTGCCCACGGCCGACTGCGGCACGGTCAGGCGCTGCTGCAGATCGGGCAGCTCGACCCGGGCCACCGCGTATTGGCCGGCCCGGAACAGCTCCTGCGGATTGGCCAGCGCCAGCGTCACGCCGATCGAGCGCGTGCCGACCTCGGCCGCCGGTGCAATGCGGCTGATGCGGGCCGCCACCGGCTGCTCCACACCTTCGACTTGTACCTGCACCGCCATGCCGGTTTGCAAGCGGCTGACCTCGTGCGTGCCAACCAAACCGGCCAGTTCCAGCCGACTGAGGTCGACGATGCTGAGGATGGGCTGCTCAGGCGCCAGCTTTTCACCGGGCAAGGCCAGCCGCTTGGCAACCACGCCGCTGATCGGTGCGAGCAGCGCTGCTTGGCGCAGCAAGACCTGCGAGGT
>JBIIVZ010000219.1:0-4680 GCA_044339175.1 Roseateles sp. | reverse complement strand
AGGCGCAAAGATTGCCCTGGGTCCAGTTCAAGCTGCTTTGAAGTGGGTCGATGGCGAGCGGCCGTTCAGGCTTTGTAAGCCGCCAGCGCCGCACCGCTGAGCCGGCAAATACGCCATTCGGGCATGACGTTGGCACCCATTTTTTCGTAGAAGCGGATCGCGTCGGCATTCCAGTCCAGCACGCTCCACTCGAAGCGGCCGTAGTCGCGCTCGACCGCAATTTCGGCCAACCGGGTCAGCAAGCCCCGACCCAAGCCGCTGCGGCGGTGCGCCGGCTGCACGTAAAGGTCTTCGAGGTAGAGGCCGGGCTTGGCCAGAAAGGTGCTGAAGTTGGTGAAGTACAGCGCGAAGGCGACCACATGGCCGCCCACCTCGCCCACCAGGGCCTCGACCAGCGGCTTGGGGCCGAACAAGTGCGGGTGCAAGGTGTCGGCCGTCAGCGCCAGCAAATGGGTCAGATCTTCAAACGCGGCCAGTTCTTCGATCAGGCTCACGATGGCCGGCACGTCGCGCGGTTCAGCGGGGCGCAGGGTGAAGGGAAGGATTTGGCGATCAGTGGGTGAATTCATGCGGCCAATTCTGCCCGCAAGCGACAGGCCCGATATGTCGCCGCGCCGACAGCCACGCGGGCCCGCTTGCCCTACATTGCAGCGCATGACTGCATCTGCCCCCGCCTCCACCGCCTCCTCCTCCACCTCCGGCTTCGCCGCTGCCTCCACCTACGCGCTGCGCCGCCCGCATCAGAGCCAATTCATCCGCCTGCGCGGCCTGAACCACCACGTGCTGAGCTGGGGCAGCGCCGCGCTGGCGACGCCGGAGCGCCCCACTTTGGTGATGCTGCATGGCTGGATGGATGTCGGAGCGTCGTTCCAATTCGTTGTCGATGCGCTGCAGCAAGACCGCCACGTGGTGGCGCTGGATTGGCGCGGCTTTGGTCTGACCGAGGCCAGCGGGGCCGACAGCTATTGGTTCCCGGATTATCTGGGCGACCTCGACGCCCTGCTCGATGCGGTCAGCCCGGCGGCAGCCGTTGACCTGCTGGGCCACAGCATGGGCGGGAATGTGGCGATGAGCTATGCCGGCGTGCGCCCGGAGCGCATCCGGCGGCTGATCAACTTGGAGGGCTTTGGTCTGCCGGACACTGAGCCCGGCGAAGCGCCTGTGCGCTTGACGACCTGGCTGAATGAGTTGAAATCGCCGCCGCAATTGAAAACCTATGCCAGCGTGCAAGCGGTGGCCGCCCGGCTGATGAAGACCAACCCGCGCTTGTCGGCGGCCAAGGCTGGCTGGCTGGCACCGCATTGGTCGCGCCCGGTTGACACCGACGGCGCTGTCGCCTGGCACATCCTCGGCGACGCCGCGCACAAGCGCAGCAACCCGGTGCTTTACCGCAAGGCCGAAGTGCTGGCCTGTTGGGAGCGCATCACGGCACAGACGCTGTGGGTTGAGGGCGACAGCACCAATGTCAGCCTGTGGTGGGGAGATCGCTTCCCGCGGGCCGATTTCGAAGCCCGGTTGGCCGTTGTCCCGAATTTGCAACGGGCTGTGCTGAGCGACGCCGGCCACATGCTGCATCACGACCAACCGGCCGCGCTGGCCGCGCACATCGAGCGCTTTCTTCAGGGCTGAGGCGGCGGCGGCGACTGATCAAGCGGCGGCCGATGCGCTTCATCCAGCCGGCGCATGGCGTAGGCGTAAAAAGCCACGATGGCGCAAAACACCACCAAAGCACCTTGCGAGGCGACCCAAAAGCTGAACGGCCAGCCAAAAAACGTAAAGCTCAGTTGGCGTGCAAAGTAAGTGATGCCAAAGCTGACCAGCAGCCAGATCAGCAGCAACCAAGCGGTCAGGCGCTGCGTGCGCGCCCAATAGATTTGTTGCTGTTGTTGTTGTGACAGCAAGGCTGGGTCGGCGGGCGAAGTGGGGTCATGCGGCTGCATCAGTCGTCCTCATTGGCAAAGCTTCACACCGACACGCAGGCAATGGCTGATTTTGAGCCCCGTACTGAGCAGCCAGACCAGCAACAGCAAGGCCACGGCAGCCAGCGGCAGGTGGCGGTCCAGCACCTGGCGCGGCAGCAACAGCCGGGTCAGACGCAGCACCGGCGAGGTCAAAATCTGCAGCAGCCGGTAGATCGGGTTCTGCGCTCGCGTGCGGCCAACCAGCAACGCCAGCAGCCCTTGGCCGAGCAGCGCCAGCAGGGCAATCTCGGCCAGCAATTTGGCAATGGATACAAGCAAGAGCATGGCCGGCAGTGTGCCCGAAACGGAGGCTCGCTGGCCTCGTGTGAAAATGCGCGCCAATGCTCCCAGTCAAGCGGCTGGCGACAGCGCCGAGCGCCACTGACAATCGCCCCCTCGGTCGGCGGTCAGGGCCCGAATTCACACCAGCCGCAGAAACCCCAGGACGATCGTGTCAAGCCGACGTCCCGCAATTCACCAAGGAATCACTATGGACGTCGAACGGATCAACCTGATCGGTACTTCTCTGGCCGACCTGACAGCGCGGACTGCCGCGCTAAGGGGGTATCTTTGACTACGACCGCAAAGCACTGCGACTGAACGAAGTCAATGCCGCGCTGGAAAACCCGACCGTTTGGAATGAACCCAAACGCGCCCAGGAGCTGGGCCGGGAAAAGCGCACGCTGGACACCGTCGTCGAGACGATCGACCACCTGACCACCAACTTGGCGGACAACCTTGAGTTGTACGAGATGTCCAAGGCCGAGGACGACTTCGACGGGTTGGAAGGCATCGAGGCCGACGCCGCCAAGTTGAACGAAATTGTCGAGCAGATGGAATTCCGCCGGATGTTCAACAAGCCGGAAGACCCGAGCAACTGCTTCATCGACATCCAGGCAGGTGCTGGCGGTACCGAAGCTTGCGACTGGGCCGGCATGCTGCTGCGCCAATATCTGAAGTATTGCGAGCGCAAGGGCTTCAAAGCGACGCTGGAAGACGAATCGGCCGGCGACATTGCCGGCATCAAGAGCGCCACCATCAAGGTCGAAGGTGATTACGCCTTCGGCCTGCTGCGCACCGAAACCGGCGTGCACCGCCTGGTGCGCAAGAGCCCGTTCGACTCGGCCGGCGGCCGCCACACCAGCTTTGCCTCGCTGTTTGTCTACCCCGAGGTGGATGATTCGATCGAGATCGACATCAACCCGTCCGATGTGCGGGTGGACACCTTCCGGGCCTCGGGCGCAGGCGGTCAGCACATCAACAAGACCGATTCGGCGGTGCGGCTGACGCACTTGCCAACCGGCATCGTCGTGCAATGTCAGGACGGCCGCAGCCAACACGGCAACCGCGATGTGGCCTGGAAGCGCCTGCGCTCGCGCTTGTACGATTTTGAGATGCGCAAGCGCATGGAAGAGCAGCAAAAGCTGGAAGACACCAAGACCGATGTCGGCTGGGGCCATCAGATCCGCTCTTATGTGCTGGACCAGAGTCGCATCAAGGACTTGCGCACCAACGTCGAAACATCGGCCACACAAAAGGTGCTCGACGGCGACCTGGACTTGTTCATCACCGCCAGCTTGAAGCACGGCGTTTAAGCCAACGCTGGCTGACAACGGTTCGCGCAGGGCAAGCCAGATTTGCCGCCCCCCCTGCCCCGCCGCTTTGCGACCCGCCCCGTTTCGAAAGAGCGGGGCTTCACACCCGACCCGAGGATGCCCACCATGCGTGAAGGCCAAGCCCAACTGATCCGCCGCGAAGATTACAGCGCGCCCGCCTTCTGGATTCGTACCGTCGATCTGAGCTTTGATCTTGATCCGGTCAAGACCCTGGTGACATCGAAGATGCAGATCGAACGCAACAGTGCCGTGGCCCACACGGCGCTGCGCCTGCATGGCGAGGAGTTGACCGTCCTGCGGGTCTTGATCAACAGCGAAAGCGTGTCCTTCCGCCAAGAAGGCCATGAGCTGATCATCGACAACGCGCCCGACGCGGACTTCTCGCTGGAGCTGCGCAACACCTGCGCACCCGACAAGAACACCACGCTGAGCGGCCTGTACACCTCGGGCGGCAGCTTCTTCACGCAGTGCGAGGCCGAAGGCTTCCGCCGCATCACCTACTTCCTCGACCGGCCCGATGTGATGGCCGTCTACTCGGTGACGCTGCGCGCCGACAAAGCCAAGTACCCGGTGCTGCTGTCGAACGGCAACCTGCTGGAGCAAGGCGACCTGGACAAGGGCCGCCACTTTGCCAAATGGCATGACCCCTTCCCCAAGCCCAGCTATTTGTTCGCCTTGGTGGCGGGCGACTTGGTGGCGCGCGAGCAACGCGTGCGCACCCGCGCCGGCAAGGACCATCTGCTGCAGGTCTATGTGCGGCGCGGCGACTTGGGCAAGACCGAACACGCCATGAACTCGCTGATTGCCTCCATCGTCTGGGATGAAGCGCGCTTCAAGCTGCCGCTGGATCTGGAACGCTTCATGATCGTCGGCGTGTCCGACTTCAACATGGGCGCGATGGAAAACAAGGGCCTGAACATCTTCAACACCTCGGCCCTGCTGGCCAGCCCGGCCACGGCCACCGATGCCGATTTCTCGCGTATCGAAAGCATCGTGGCGCATGAGTATTTCCACAACTGGACCGGCAACCGCGTGACCTGCCGCGACTGGTTCCAGCTGTCGCTCAAAGAAGGCCTGACGGTCTTTCGCGATCAGGAGTTCTC
>JBIIVZ010000218.1:0-4681 GCA_044339175.1 Roseateles sp. | reverse complement strand
TGCGTGAACCCGCCGAGCGTGACCTTGGTGCGGTCCTTGCCGATCTGCTTGCGGAACTCGGTCAGCACGGCGGTCTTGTGCTCCTCGCGCGTCATGTCGATGAAATCGACAATGATGATGCCGCCCAAGTTGCGCAGTCGCAGCTGGCGGGCAATCGAGCCGGCAGCTTCCAGATTGGTCTTGAAAATCGTGTCGTCAAAGTTGCGCGCGCCAACAAAGCCGCCAGTGTTCACGTCCACCGTCGTCATTGCCTCGGTCTGATCAAAAATCAGATAGCCGCCCGACTTCAGATCAACCCGCCGCGCCAGCGCGCGCGCCAGTTCGGCATCGATATTGTTCAAGTCAAAGATCGGTCGCTCGCCCTTGTAATGCTCCAGCTTGGCCGTAGCCGCCGGCATGAAGGTCTCGCCAAAGCCGCGCAGCACTTCGTGTTGCGCCTTGGAATCGATGCGGATCGAGCCGGTACGCTCGGTCACCAGGTCGCGCAACACGCGCTCGACCAAGCTCAAGTCCTGATGCAGCAGGCTGCCCGGCGGCAACGTGGCGGCACGCTGGCGAATGCTGGCCCAGGCCTTGCGCAAATAGGCGATGTCGGCGGCCAGTTCGGCGTCGCTGGCATCCTCAGCGTTGGTGCGCAAGATGAAGCCGCCGCCGGCACCCTCCTCCGGCTTGCCGACCAGCGACTGCATGCGAGCACGCAGTTGTTCACGGGCCTCGTGGGAGCCGATCTTTTGTGAAATGCCAATGTGCTCGTCTTGCGGCAAAAACACCAACATGCGGCCGGCGATGCTGATCTGCGAGGACAGCCGCGCGCCCTTGGTGCCGATCGGGTCCTTGATCACTTGCACGGTCAAGGCCTGCCCCTCGAACAGCAGACGCTCGATCGGCGTGGCCGTGCCGGCCTCGGCATGGTGGCCGCGCACCTGACCCGGCGCGCCGTCGACATGCAGGTCAGCCACATGCAAAAACGCCGCGCGCTCCAAGCCAATGTCGATGAAGGCCGACTGCATGCCCGGCAACACGCGAGCCACCCGGCCCGAGTACACATTGCCCACCAAGCCGCGCTCCAGCGTGCGCTCCATGTGCAGTTCTTGCAGCGAACCGTTCTCGACTACCGCGACGCGCGTCTCCTGCGGAGTCCAGTTGATCAGAATATCTTCCATAGCTTTTTGCCCTTGAGTGCTGTCGCCTACCTGCGTGCAAGCCGACCGGCGACACCGCACAAAGGCAAGCGACAAAACTCAGCAAGGCGACTCAAATACGCCAGCCCCATTGCTGCAGCAGTTGCGCAGTTTCAAACAAAGGCAGACCCATGATGCCCGAGTAGCTGCCCGAAATCTGCGAGATCCAAGCCGCAGCCTGACTCTGGATGGCGTAGGAGCCGGCCTTGCCAAAAGGCTCGCCGCTGGCCACATAGCGGCGCAGCGCCTCGGCGCAGACCGGAGCAAAGTCAACCTCGGACACATTCAGCGCGGCAGTGCGACGCGAGCCTGAACCTGAACCCGAGCCCGCCCCCACAATCACCGCCGTGATGACCCGGTGACGGCGGCCGCTGAGCAGGCTGAGCGTGCGAAAAGCGTCCTCCGCATCCAGCGGCTTGCCGAGGATCAGATGATCGACAGCCACGGTGGTGTCAGAACACAAAACAGGCGCAGCGGGCAAGCCACGCGCCGCCAAACGAGTCAGCGCAGCCTCCAGCTTGGCTTCGGTGACGCGGGCCACATAGGCTTCAGGCCATTCGCCCGGCAGCACCGCTTCCAAGCTTTCGGCGTCTTCGTCGGCCCCGGGCAACAGCAACTCGTAGCGCACGCCCAATTGCTCAAGCAACTGACGCCGACGCGGGCTTTGCGAGGCGAGGTAGATGAAATCAAAACTGCGGTCCGGCATCACTGACTTCATCGACGTCATCGCTTGCGCTCGTCATTCACGGTGATAGGGGTGGCCGGTCATCACCGTCCAGGCACGGTACAAGCCTTCGGCCAACAACACTCTGGCGAAGGCATGCGGCAGGGTCAGGTCGGACAGTCGCAGCGTTTCATCTGCCGTCGCCTTCAACGCCGGTGCCAAACCGTCAGGGCCGCCGATGATCAAAGCCACATCGCGGCCGTCACCCATCCAGAGCTTCATCCGCTCGGCCAAATGCAGGCTGGTGCGGCGCTCGCCACGCTCATCCAGGATGACGCGACGCACACCGCGCGGCAGTGCCGCTTCGATGCGCAGCGCCTCGGCGGCCATCAACTGCTCCGCCGTTTTGCTACCCCGTGTTTCGGCCTTGACGGCTTTAAGCTCCAAGCGCATTTCCGGCGGAAAGCGCTTGGCAAAGTCCTCATAAGCGGTGTCGGCCCAAGCCGGTTGCCGCTGGCCTACGGCAACCAGAATCAAACGCATGCGGTTTGATCAAGCGCGCGGCGCGGCCTTCTTGGTGGCAGGCCGGCCTGCTGCACGGGCGGCTGAAACCGTCTTGGCAACAGCCTTGTCGGCAGCCTTCTTGGCCACGGTCTTGGAGACAGCCACCTTGATCGTCTTGGTGGCCGGCGTCTTCACACCGACGGTGCGGGTCACGCCCTTGCGCGCCACGACCTTCTTGGCAGCAGGCACCGCATCAGCAGACTTGGTGGCCGGCTTGCGGGCGGCAACCTTCTTGGCCGGAGCGGCGGTCTTGGCGGCAGCCGTCTTTCTGGCTGGCTTTTTAGGCTCGTCGTCTTCTTCTTCCGAAGCCTTCACCAAGCGCACTTCGCTGTCACCCAGCTTGAGCTTGACCGGCTTATCGCCCCAGATTTCTTCAAGGTGGTAGTAATCGCGAATGGCAGGCTGCATCACATGGACGACGGCAGCGCCGCAGTCCACGATGATCCACTCGCCGTTTTCTTCGCCCTCGGTGCGCAACACGGGCAGGCCGCGGCCCTTGACCGTTTCGCGCACGCTGGAGGCCAGCGCCTTGGTCTGGCGGTTGCTGGTGCCGGACGCAATGATCACGCGCTCGAACAGGGGCGACAAATGCTCGGTGTTGAAGACCAGAATGTTCTGGGCCTTCACATCTTCCAAACCATCGACGATGGCGCGTTGCAACTTACGAATGTCCATTCAGTACTCACTGTAAAGACGGTGGAGGGCAATATACCCCGCCACCGCATCGCCCACCAAGGGGCGGATATCCTCAGCGCGCGAGGCCAGCTCGCGAACTTGAGTTGATGAAACCTGCATCGCCGGCATCGCCAGTTTCAGCATTCTGTAGGGTTCCGCCTGCATGAAGTCATTCACTTCAGCCGAACCCTGAACTTCTTGACCGGCCCGTGCCGCCACCACCAAAGTCACGCTGGCGAGCAACTCTTGCCATGCTCGCCAAGTGTGCAGATTGGCAAATTGATCCTGCCCAATCAGCAAAAACAATTGCTCATCTGGATGCGCAGCCCGCCGAGCCCGCACCGTGTCGACCGTGTAACTGGCCCCGTCGCGCTCCATCTCGCTGTCGTCCACAACGAAACGGGCTTCACCGGCAATCAGCAACGACACCATCGCCCGCCGGTGCATCGGTGCGGCCAGACCACGGCCAGTTTTTTGCCAAGGCCGGCCGGCCGGCAGCCACAACAACTTATCCAGCTTCAATTGCGTCAACGCGCAGTGCGCCAAGCTCAAATGAGCCAGGTGCGGCGGGTCGAAACTGCCGCCGAACAAGCCCGTCCGCGCGCCTTGGCCTACAACCATAAATGCGTGGCCGACTCAGTCGCCCAGTCACGTGGCCGCAGGAAATCGCTGTACAGCCGCGCTTCTGCCGTGCCGTCTTCTGGCGACCACTGATAGCGCCATTTGACGATCGGCGGCATCGACATCAGGATAGCTTCGGTGCGGCCGCCCGACTGCAGGCCAAATAGCGTGCCGCGGTCAAAGACCAGATTGAACTCAACGTAACGGCCGCGCCGATAGGCCTGGAAATCGCGTTCCCGCTCGCCGTAAGCCAGCATCTGCCGGCGCTCGACGATGGGCAAGTAAGCCGGCAAAAACGCATCGCCGACCGAACGCATCATCGCAAAAGCAGCTTCGAAGCCGCCCTCGGCATAGTCGTCGAAAAAGACACCGCCAATGCCGCGCGGCTCGTTGCGATGTTTCAGGAAGAAATACTCGTCGCACCACGTCTTGAAGCGTGGGTAAAGCTGCTCGCCGTGCGGCTGCAAAGCGGCTGCGCAGCTGCGATGAAAGTGCTGCGCATCGCGCTCGAAGCCGTAATAAGGCGTCAAGTCCATGCCGCCACCAAACCAGACCACCGGCGGCGCATTGGCCGGCAAGGCCGCAAACAGGCGCACATTCATGTGCACCGTCGGCACGAACGGGTTGTGCGGGTGAATCACCAGCGACACGCCCATCGCCTCGAACGGCGCGCCGGCCAATTCGGGCCGGTGCTGGGTGGCCGACGGCGGCAGCACGCGGCCCCGTACGTGGGAGAAATTCACCCCACCTCGCTCGAACACCGAACCACCTTCGATCAAGCGCGACAGGCCGTCGCCCTCCAAGCGACCGCCGGGCTCGCGCGCCCAGCCGTCACTGATGAAGGGGTTGCCGTCGGCCGCTTCCAGCGCGGTCACGATGGACTGCTGCAAGCCGAGCAAATACTCGCGCACCCGCGCCGTGTCGATCACGCTGTCCATGACACCGCCTCGCTGAGCCCAGACGAGCGCCTGATCAC
>JBIIVZ010000217.1:0-4686 GCA_044339175.1 Roseateles sp. | reverse complement strand
TGTCGACCGAAGTGGTGACAAATCCTTCTTTCAAAACGCCTTCGATACCCATGAGGTGCGCCTTCGGGTCAATCTTGTTAAATCATTCCCAATCCAGGGCACCTTTTTTCCACTCGTAGATGAAGCCCACGACCAGAATGCCCAGGAAAACCATCATTGACCAGAAGCCTGCTGCGCCAATTTCCCGTAACGATACAGCCCAAGGGAATAGGAATGCAATTTCAAGGTCAAACAGGATAAACAGAATAGCCACGAGGTAGTAGCGCACATCAAATTTCATGCGCGCGTCTTCAAACGCCTCGAAGCCACATTCGTAAGGGGAGTTTTTTGCCGCATCGGGCTTGTTCGGTCCCAGCAGAAAGCCGAGAACCTGGGGCGCCACACCGACGCCCGCGCCAACCAGAATGAAGAGGATGACGGGAAGGTACTGATCCAAGTTCATGATTGCCGCTCTCTAGAACTGCAGCCTACCTCCAGGCTAGCAGCAATGATTAGATAAAAAGCATGCGGGAGCGCACCGCGACAATGTCTGTGAGCATTGCCGGCCCACTACAGCCACATCACTCATTTCTTTAGCACAAAACAACAGCGGTCACCGCTTGCTACCCTGCGCTTCGGTGGAAACCAAACCGGGCTCCAGCCCATTGATAACCACGCGATCTTCGACTTAATCAAGTTCTTACTCGCCCGAGAGCTGACTGACTTGACCTCCTGCATGACCATTCTTACTTGATCATTTTTTACTTATTACTTGGTGCCGTCGGCGAGACTCGAACTCGCACAGCTTTCGCCACTACCCCCTCAAGATAGCGTGTCTACCAATTTCACCACGACGGCATTCGTCTTCATCTTGCTTGTAATAGCCTTACTTAACTTAGCTTTTACTTTGGCTTTGGCTTTGACTTTGCTTTGGCTTTACTTAGCTTCACCCTAGCCTTACCTAAAAGCTTTCGCAGAACTTGCTGTCTTTAGCCACTCCTGCGAAGCCTCGAATTCTATACTGAAAAACCCTGGCTCTGAATCGAACAGTATTAAATTGTCCGAATAACCCCACGCTGCTCAGCGCGATCATCCCGCCAGGATGTCCTTCAGTTGGCCGCGCCAGACGCACCCGAGCCGGCCGGCTTCGGTGCTGCAGGCACCGCGTTCAACGCGCCAGGAATAGCGGCCGAGCCCGACGCTGCGGCAGCAGGTGCTACCGGAGCTACGCGGTCCAGCACGCTGTCGGCCGCAGCACCGCCGGAGCGTTGATTCGACACGTAAGCCAGCGCCAAAGTGCTGACAAAGAATACGGTTGCACAAACTGCAGTGCTGCGCGACAGAAAGTTGGCACTTCCTGTTGCACCAAACAAACTACCCGACGCACCGCTGCCGAAGGAGGCACCCATGTCGGCACCCTTGCCATGCTGGACCAGCACCAAGCCGATCGTCACCAACGCGCTCACCAACTGCACACCCAAAATCAGATTCAACCAGACTTGCATCTCATGCTCTCCAATAGTTCATCAATAAGCCCCAAGCCAAGCCGGGCAATAATTTTTACTTCGCAGCGCGACAAATAGCAGCGAAATCGGCAACTTTCAGTGCCGCTCCACCGATCAAACCGCCGTCAATGTCTGGTTGCGCAAACAATTCCGCCGCGTTATCGGCCTTGACGCTGCCGCCATACAAGATTCGCATCATGTCGGCCTTTTGGGTCGCTGCATGCAACTGCATGCGCAGCACCGCATGCACGGCTTGCGCCTCGGCAGGTGTTGCGGTCAATCCGGTGCCGATGGCCCACACCGGTTCATAAGCCAAAACGATCTCGCCAATGCAGTGCGTCAAGGTGTGCGTCACAGCAGCCAACTGGCGCTTGACCACCGCCTCAGTTTGCCCGGCCTCCCGCTCAGCCAGCGTTTCTCCGACACAAACAATCGGAGTCACCCCATGCGCCAGCGCAATTTTGGCCTTGTCGGCCACCAATTTATCACTCTCATGGTGGTAAGCACGGCGCTCGGAATGCCCAACGATCACATAGCGACAACCCAGGTCGGCCAACATGGCGGCGGACACTTCACCGGTGAAAGCGCCTTGCTCATGAGCCGAGCAGTCTTGGGCACCCAAGCTCACCGCTTGCCCCGTCAAGGCCAAAGCAGCCTCGGCGATGTAGGGAAACGGCACGCAAACTGCCACCTCGGCAATCCAGGGGCCAGCATCCTTCAGCCCCGCCAGCAAAGCCGCATTGACGGCCCGGTTGCCGTGCATTTTCCAATTTCCGACAACCAAATTTTTACGCATCACCGCCCCCAAGCTCACCAACTCAACACGATCTTGCCAACATGCTCACCCGACTCCATCAAAGCGTGGGCAGCAGCGGTTTGATCAGCCACCAAGCAACGATAAATCACCGGCTTGATCTGACGCGTCGCCAATAAAGGCCAGACACGCTCACGCAACGCTTGCGCAATACCGGCTTTGAACGCGACAGACCGCGGCCGCAACGTCGAACCACTGATCGTCAACCGTCGCCGCAACACAGCGCCGGCGTCGAACTTGGCGTCGATGCCGCCCTGCACCGCGATGATGACCAAGCGACCATCATCGGCCAAACATTGCACATTGCGCTCGACGTAAGCCCCAGCCACCATGTCCAAAATAACGTTGACGCCCAAGCCACCTGTTGCCGCTTTAACCTCGACCACGAAGTCCTGTTCGCGGTAATTGATGGCCACATCAGCCCCCAACTGCAAACAAGCCTCAGCCTTGGCTGCATTGCCGACCGTCACGATGACCCGCGCGCCCAGTGCCTTGGCAATCTGAATCGCCGTCACGCCGATGCCGCTGCTGCCGCCGTGAATCAGCAAGGTCTCGCCCGCTTGCAAGCCAGCCCGCACAAAGACATTCGACCAAACGGTAAAGAATGTCTCTGGCAGGCTGGCGGCTTCGACCATGCTCCACCCCCCAGGTATGGGCAGGCATTGAACGATCGGTGCCGTGCACAGTTGGGCGTAACCGCCGCCCGACACCAAAGCACAAACTGCATCGCCGATCTGCAAACCTGCAGCCGCCAGTTCAGCCGCGTCGCCCGCCAAAATCCGCCCCGCCACTTCAAGGCCGGGCAAATCGCTGGCTCCCGCCGGAGCTGGGTAAGCACCTTTGCGTTGCAACACATCAGGGCGGTTGATACCAAAAGCTTCAACCGCGATCAAGCATTCGCCAGCACCCGCTTGCGGGTCGGCGCGCTCGATCAATTGCAGCACTTCGGGCCCGCCAGGGCGGGTGATGGCGATAGCCTTCATGGCGTCAGCTTGACTTATTGAGCCGCGTCGCCGCTGGCCTGAACGGGTGCAGGCACCGGAGCAGGCGCAGCGTCACGGTCGATCAAAGCCTTCATCGACAATTTGATGCGGCCCTTCTCGTCGGTTTCCATGACCTTGACCTTGACGATCTGACCTTCCTTCAAGAAGTCGGTCACCTTTTCGACCCGCTGATGGGCGATCTGGCTGATGTGCAGCAGACCGTCTTTGCCCGGCAACAGGTTGATCAATGCCCCGAAGTCCAGAATCTTGGTGACAGCGCCTTCGTAGATCTTGCCGATTTCGACTTCAGCCGTGATTTCCTGAATGCGCTTCTTGGCGTGTGCGGCCTTATCTGCGTCGGTCGAGGCGATCGTGATCGTGCCGTCTTCACCGATGTCGATGGTGGTGCCCGTTTCTTCGGTCAGCGCACGGATGGTCGAGCCGCCCTTGCCAATCACGTCGCGGATTTTTTCCGGATTGATCTTCATCGTGTACAGACGCGGCGCGAATTCCGACACTTCAGTGTTGGCGACGCTCATCGCTTCAACCATCTTGGTCAGGATGTGCAGACGCGCTTCCTTGGCTTGCGCCAACGCAACCTGCATGATCTCCTTGGTGATGCCCTGGATCTTGATGTCCATCTGCAAGGCGGTGATGCCAGCGGTCGTGCCGGCCACCTTGAAGTCCATGTCACCCAGGTGATCTTCATCGCCCAGGATGTCGGTCAACACGGCAAAGCGGTTGCCGTCCTTGATCAGGCCCATGGCTATGCCGGCCACATGGGCCTTCATCGGCACACCGGCATCCATCAAGGCCAAGCAGCCGCCGCAGACCGAAGCCATCGACGACGAGCCATTCGACTCGGTGATTTCCGACACCACGCGCATCGAGTAGGGGAAGTCTTCCTTGTTCGGCAGCGCAGCAATCAAAGCGCGTTTGGCCAGACGGCCATGGCCGATTTCGCGACGCTTCGGCGTGCCCACGCGGCCTGTTTCGCCAGTGGCGAACGGAGGCATGTTGTAGTGCATCATGAAGCGGTCTTCGAACTCACCGGCCAGCGCGTCGATGCGCTGTGCATCACGGTCAGTACCCAGCGTGGCCACGACCAGCGCCTGAGTTTCACCGCGGGTGAACAGCGCCGAGCCGTGGGTACGCGGCAAGATGGAGTTACGAATTTCGATCGGGCGCACGGTGCGGGTGTCGCGACCGTCGATGCGCGGCTCGCCGGCGAGGATTTGGCCACGCACGATGCGGGCCTCGATCTCGAACAGCAGGCCGTCGATCTCGACCTTGTCGAAAGCAATGCCCTCGTCAGCCAAGGACTTCAGCACATTGGCGGTCACTGCACGGCAAGCTTGCGTACGCGCTTGCTTGCTGCGGATTTGATAAGCCTCGCGCAGCGCTG
>JBIIVZ010000216.1:0-4699 GCA_044339175.1 Roseateles sp. | reverse complement strand
TTCCTCCTATGAAAACCCGTCTTGAGAAGAGCGTTCTGAAGCGCTAGCGAACCTCCTGCAAGTTCAGGCTCCGGCGCGTATCAATTCGCGCACGCGCTGCAAATCTTCTTCGGTATCGACGCCGGGGCCGGGGCGCTCGGCGCTGAGGTGGACCGCGATGCGTTCGCCATGCCAGAGCACGCGCAATTGCTCCAACGATTCGATCTGCTCCAGCGGGCTGAGCGCCAGCGTCGGGAAGCGCCGCAAAAAGCCGGCGTGGTAGGCATAAAGGCCAACATGGCGCAAGGCTGAGCCGGGCTGCGCAACGCCTTGGCCGTCGCGCCAGAACGGAATGGGGGCGCGCGAAAAGTACAGAGCCAGCCCCTGCGCGTCGGTGACCACCTTGACCACATTCGGATTGGCGAATTCGGCCGCATCTTCTAGCGCGTGGGCCACGGTGCTCATCACGCATTGCGGTCGCGCCTGCAGCAGCGCCGCGCAAGCGTCGATCATGGCCGGAGCGATCAGCGGTTCATCGCCTTGCACATTGACGACGAGATCCAGTCCGTCGAGCCCCAGCAGTTCGCAGGCCTCGGCCAAGCGGTCGCTGCCGGAGACGTGATCGTCGCGGGTCAACAGCACTTGCACGCCATGCGCCTGACAGGCGTCGAGGACGGCGCTGGAGTCGGTAGCAACAATGACCCGCTTCGCCTTGGAAAGTGCCGCGCGGCGCGCCACCCGCACGATCATCGGCAGGCCTTCGAGGTCGGCCAAGGGCTTGTTCGGCAAGCGGCTCGAGGCCAGCCGGGCCGGCACGATGACGGTGAAGCTCATGGGGCTGGCGGCGGCGCTGTGGGTGCTGGTGTAGGTGCGGGTGCTGGTACTGGTTGCGAGTTGAGCGAGACCAGCGGGTCGGGTTGAGCGTCCGGGTCATAAGCGCGCGCCTCGCTTTCCAGCATCACCGGGATGCCGTCCCGTACCGGGAAGGCCAAGCGGTCGGCATGGCAGGTCAGTTCGCGGCCAGCCTCGCTTTGCAAATGTTGCAGCGGCCCCTTGCACAAGGGGCAGACCAAAATGTCCAGTAAACGGGTATCCATCATTCAGGAGAGCAGGTTGGCCAGGCTGGCCTGCTGTTGAAGGCGGCCGCGCAGCGCCTGCTGAAAAGCTTGTTCGGGCTCGAAGTCTAGCGCCACCACCCAGATGCGGGTGTTGCCGGCTCGCATGGGTTCGATTTTGACCGCGTCTTTTTCGGTCAGCAGCACATCTGCCGTGCCGGTGGGCCAGGGCAGTTGCGCAAAATCATAGTGATCTGTGAGCGGCAGTTCGGTGATGCTCAGGCCTTGCTGAATCAGCATCGAAAAAAAGCGCTGCGGTTGCGCCATGCCGGCGGTGGCCAACAGCGGTCGGCCGCCCAAGGCCCGCAGGCCGGCCATTGTCGCGGGGATGCCTTGCCACCAATCAGCCAGGCTGACCGCGCCGCTCAAGCTGCGCCGGGCCAAATAGCCCGGCAGGGCGGTGCTGGGTCGGTCCGCGTTGTAAAGCACCAATTGATCCGGGCCGACCTGGCGTTCAGGCGCTTGCCGCAGCGGGCCAGCCGGCAGCAAGCGGCCGTTGCCGATGCCGCGCGCATCGAACACCAGCACGCTCAGCGCGCGCGGCAAGTGCAAATGTTGTAGGCCGTCGTCGCTGATCAGCAACTGCAGCTTGGGGTGGGCCGCCAACAGCAGTCGTGCCGCCGCCACACGGTCACGCCCGACGGCCACCGGCACACCGGCGCGCAAATAGATCAGCAGTGGTTCATCACCGACTTCGCTGGCCGGAGTTTGTGCGCTGACCAACTGCGCTGCCGTCTGGTGGCGCCCATAGCCGCGTGAAATCACTCCGGCCCGCAAACCCAGGGTATGCAGTTGGCTCAGCAAGGCCAGCGTGGTGGGTGTCTTGCCGGCACCGCCCACGATCCAGTTGCCGACCACGATGACGGGCACCGGCAGCGCCGCCACCCGCAGCACGCCGCAGCGGTAGAGCAGGCCGCGCCCGCTCAGCAGCAAGCGGTAAAGCCCGGCCAGCGGACGCAGCGCTTGGGCCAAGGGCCCGCCCTCGTGCCATTCACGCTGCAGCCTGAGCGCTAGCTTTTGCTTCCAGCTTGGCGTCATCGGCGGGCCGCGCGGTGCTGCAGCTCTGGCAGCCAAGGAGGCATCAGCCGCCTCAACGGCTGCTGCCCGCGCTGGTTTGGGCGGCAAAGGTCAGGTGCTGCAAGCCGGCGCGGCGGGCCGCATCCATCACATTGATCACCGATTGATGAGCGGAAGACGCATCGGCAGAGACGATCACCACCGCGTCCTTGCGGCCGGCGGCGGCTTGGCTCAGCGCGACGCTGAGCAAATCGACCGCGCGGCCTTCGACCGCTTCTGCGTTGACGGTGTAGCGGCCGTCGGCAGCGACGGCCACGATGATCTCCAGCGGCCGCTCCTTCAGTTGTTCGGCATCGGCGATCGGCAACACCACTTGCAATTCGGTGAATTTCGAGTAAGTGGTGGACAACATCAAAAAGATCAGGATCACCAACAAGACGTCGATGAAGGGAATCAGATTGATCTCCGGGTCTTCGGAGCGGCGAGTTCTGAATTTCATCGCTTAGTCGGTGTAGCGCTGCAACTGGCTCAACAGTTGGTCCGCCGCTTGCTCCAGCTCGAGTACATATTCCTCGACCCGACCGCGGAAGTAGCGGTAGAACATCAGCGACGGGATCGCCACCATCAGCCCGAAGGCGGTGTTGTAGAGCGCGATCGAAATGCCGCGCGCCATTTGCGTCGGGTTGCCGCTGCCGCCGCTTTGGCTGCCGAAGATTTCAATCATGCCGACCACCGTGCCCAGCAAGCCCAGCAAGGGGGCCGCCGTGGCGATGGTGCCTAGCGCGTTCAAATAGCGCTCCAACTGATGGATGGCACGGCGCCCGGCCAACTCGAAGGTCTGGCGCAGCTTGGGTTCGGGCATGCGGGGCTCGGCCGTCACCGCGCGCAGACCAGTGGCCAAGAGCTGGCCCAGCAGCGAGTTCTCGGCCAGCCGGCTGATCATCTCCGGCGTGGGCAGGCTTTGCTTGACGACGTCCAGCACTTCATCGAGCAGTTGTGGCGGGGCGATGCGGCTGCCGCGCAGGCTCGACAGGCGCTCGATGATCAGGGCGACTGCCACGACGGAGCAGATCAGCAAGGGCCAAATAGGCCAACCGGCGGCTTGAATGATCGAAAACACGGGCGTCCCTTGGCAAGGCTGGCTGAACGGCTGCAGCGGGCCTGAGCCTCACACAGCCACTGAATGGGCCGGATTATGGCTCGAAGCTGCCACCGCTTCGGGGCACGTCGGTGGCGCGCGCGCGGTTTGGACGTGTGGCGACCCGCATCAAAACAATCCACTCCGGCTGTGGATAACTTTGTGGGCAAGCTGCATCAACAGACCGGTGACCCTAGCAAAATCAACGCTTTAGACAGGTTGCCTAATTATTGAGCAGTAAAAGTTCTTGAAAAACCGAGCTTTATAGACGGGTGACGATTTTGTGCCGGGCAAAAGCGAGTCAGCTTGGCACGGATGAGCGCGTGGGTTCCTTGGCCTCCGCCGGGGCCGCCCGTCGCTCGCAGAGGTCAAGTTGTCAGCACCAAACGAGGGCTTGGCCAAGCTGCCTACAATCTAAGCGTTCGTCTTTTTTGCCCCTAAGGAGTTGATATGGAACATACATTGCCCGCCCTGCCTTATGCCAAGGACGCCCTGGCACCGCATTACAGTGCCGAAACACTGGACTACCACTACGGCAAGCACCACAACGCCTATGTGGTGAACCTGAACAATTTGCAAAAAGGCACCGAGTTTGAAACGATGGCACTGGAGGACATCATCAAGAAGTCCAGCGGCCCGGTTTACAACAATGCGGCGCAGATCTGGAACCACAGCTTTTTCTGGAACTGCCTGAAGCCCAACGGCGGCGGCGCACCGACCGGCGCGCTGGCTGCGGCCATCGATGCCAAGTGGGGCAGCCTGGAAGCCTTCAAGGAAGCCTTCACCAAGAGCGCGGTCGGCAACTTCGGTTCCGGCTGGACTTGGTTGGTGAAAAAGGCCGACGGTTCGGTCGACATCGTCAACACCGGCGCTGCGGGTACGCCGCTGACCTCGGCCGACAAGGCCTTGCTGACCATCGACGTGTGGGAGCATGCCTACTACATCGACTACCGCAATATGCGTCCGAAGTTCGTCGAGACCTTCCTGAGCAGCTTGGTCAACTGGGAATTCGCCGAAGCCAACTTCGCTTGAATTCCATCGCCCAATAAAAAAGCCGGTCACTGACCGGCTTTTTTTCGTCTCGACTCACTGCGTGAAACTGGCGGGCTCAGGCACTTGGGTTCGATCAGCGTTTACGCAAGCTCAGGTTTTATTGGGGCCAGGGCTGGCCGCGCAATTTGGTGCCGGCCTTGATGCCGCGCTTGGCGAACCAGCCCTGGTTCATTTCCAGCGCATAGCGCACCGGCTTGGCGGAGCAGTGCGAGGCCAGCGCTTGCGGCTTCATGTCGGCAATGTTGACGATGCTGCCGTCATCGGCGATGAAGGCAATCGACAGCGGCAACAGGGTGTTCTTCATCCAGAAGCACTGTTCGCTGGCCTCCTCGAAGACAAACAACATACCGTCGCTGGTGCCCATGGTCGGCCGATTCATCAGGCCGGTTGCCCGTTG
>JBIIVZ010000215.1:0-4704 GCA_044339175.1 Roseateles sp. | reverse complement strand
ATGTCGTGCACATCGCCCTTGACGGTGGCGATGACGATCTTGCCGCGCGCTTTCGCTTCGCCCCCGGCCGCCACCAGCGCCAGCTTTTCCGCCTCGATGTACGGCAGCAGATGCGCCACCGCCTGCTTCATCACCCGCGCCGACTTGACCACCTGCGGCAAGAACATCTTGCCGGCACCGAAGCGGTCACCGACCACGTTCATGCCGGCCATCAGCGGGCCTTCGATCACATGCAGCGGCCGGCCGCCGTCGGCCTGGATGGCAACCCAGGCCTCCTCGGTGTCATTGACGATGAATTCGGTGATGCCGTGCACCAGCGAGTGGCTGAGCCGCTCGTTGACATCGCCGGCCCGCCAAGCCAGCCGCGCCGTGTCGTCGATCGACATGCCCTTGGCCCGCTCGGCCACTTCGATCAAGCGCTCGCCGGAATCCGCGCGGCGGTTCAGCACCACATCCTCGACCCGTTCGCGCAGCTCGGCGTCGAGGTCGTCATACACGCCCACCATGCCGGCGTTGACGATGCCCATGTCCATGCCCGCCTGGATCGCGTGAAACAGGAAGACGGTGTGGATGGCCTCGCGCACCGGGTCATTGCCACGGAAGCTGAACGACACGTTAGACACCCCGCCGCTGACCTTGGCACCGGGCAAGTTCTGCTTGATCCAGCGCGTCGCGTTGATGAAGTCGACGGCGTAGTTGTTGTGCTCTTCGATGCCGGTGGCGATGGCGAAGATGTTCGGGTCGAAGATGATGTCTTCGGCCGGAAAGCCCACCTCATCGACCAGGATGCGGTAAGCGCGAGCGCAGATTTCGGTCTTGCGCTCGAAGGTGTCGGCCTGCCCTTGCTCGTCGAACGCCATCACCACAGCGGCCGCGCCGTAGCGGCGCACCAGCTTGGCTTGACGCCTGAACTCGGCCTCACCCTCCTTCATCGAGATCGAATTGACGATGCCCTTGCCCTGAATGCACTTCAGGCCGGCCTCGATGACGCTCCATTTGGAGCTGTCGATCATGATGGGGACGCGAGAAATTTCAGGCTCGCCGGCCAGCAGGTTCAGGAACCGCACCATCGCGGCCTGGCTGTCCAGCATCGCCTCGTCCATGTTGATGTCGATCACCTGGGCACCGTTCTCGACCTGCTGGCGTGCCACGGCCAGCGCATCTTCGAACTGCCCGTTCAGGATCAAGCGCGCAAACGCCTTCGAACCGGTGACGTTGGTGCGCTCGCCAATGTTGACGAACAAGCTGCCCGTGCCAATTTGCACCGGCTCCAGGCCGGACAACTTCATCGGCGGAGGAACGGCAGCGGAACGAGCAGGGAATGCAGCGGCGAAATTTTCAGACATGGCGGCCTCAACAGAAACAAATGGGCTACGGACTTGCCGCAGCCACGCTTTCGTGGATCAATGAGCGCCGTTGTCGGCGGGCAGACAGCCCACTGGTTCGAGCCTGGCAAGCGCGGGCGCTGCTGATCGTGCGAAATTCAGCAAAGTCAACCCGGTTTGTCGCAACACTCCTCAAACTAACGAAGATTTTAGCCGCAGCCGTCGGTTCAAGTTGGCAGCCGCGCAGCCGACAATAGGGCTGACACAGCTCGGAGCCCCCTTGAACCTGATAGCCCTTCCACCCAACAGCCTGCGCATCGGCCAAGTGCTAACGTTTTCAGTCCGCGACGCCACCGGCAGGCTGCTGATTGCGCCTGGCCAGCAGTTGCTGAACACGCCCTTGGTGCGGAACATCATTGCCCGCGGTGCCTGGATGGTGGTGCAAGAAACGACGGCCTATCAGCAAGCTCTGGCTCACAAGATGGATCAGATGATGCACCAGGGTGCCAACCTGGGCGACATCGTCAAGGCGCAAGCCGACGTACGGCCAGACCGGCAACAAAAGGTCCAGCTGGACGAGCAAGTCGCCTGGCTCGACTTCCAATCGCGAGCCCACAGCCTGCTGCGCGAGCCACGCGCCGAGGATTTCAAGCCGCGCTTTCAGCAGTTACACACCGACGCGCTGGCGCGCCTGCTGCAACGGCCCGACTCGGTGTTGACGATGTTGATCTTCGACGCCAGCCAGGACTTCCGCCAATACAGCGCCAAGCACGCCGTGCTTTGTTTCGTCGTGTCCGAGCTGTGCGCACGCCAGCTCGGTTGGTCGGACGAATGGCGCTTGGCGCTGACGCAAGCGGCCTTGAGCATGAATCTCAGCATCAGCGTCCAACAAGATCAGTTGGCCGCGCTGGACGACGAGCCAACCCACAAGCAGCGGCAAGGTTTGGACGCCCATGGTGACCAGTCCGCCGACCTGCTGCAAAGCCTGGGCGTCAGCTCCGAGCTGTGGCTGCAAGCGGTGCGCTTGCATCACGATGTCGGCCCCGGCCCGTTGGCTGGGCGCTCACCCGGCGAACAACTCGGCAGGGTGCTGCGCCGTATCGACCTGTTTTGCGCCCGCCTGAGCCCACGCCGCTCGCGCCAGGCACTGGCCGGTGCCTCGGCCGCGCGCACCGTCTATTTGGACGAGCTACAAAAGCCCGATGCCGCCGGTGCCGCCCTGATCAAGACGATGGGGCTCTACCCACCGGGCAGCTTGGTACGGCTGGCGAATGGCGAAGTCGGCATCGTGTTCAAGCGCGGCCACAACGCGACCGAACCGATGGTGGCTGCCGTGTTGGGCAAGAGCGGCAACCCGCTGAGCGAACCGGTGCCGCGCGACACCCGCCTCCCCACTCAAGCGATCGCCGCCAGCTTGGCCCCGCATGAGATGAAGCTGATCGTCCAGATGGAAAAGCTGCTGAAGCTGAATTAACAGCAATTTAGGCGCTTGGCGGCATCCGGCGTTCGTGGAGAAACGGTGTGCTCGCGGAATCAGCCCCAATACGGTTCGGATAGAGCCCGTTCGCCCTGAGCTTGTCGAAGGGTTGTCGGAAGCGGGGGAAGTCCTTCGACAAGCTCAGGACGATCGGTGATACGGTTTTTTGGGTAAGCGAACCGTATCGGGATCAACCCATCAGTCCGCCACCAGCTCGCTGAAAAACTTGGCCCCGGTGGCGCGTGGCTGGTAGGCGGACACACGTTGGGCGATCGCGGCGATGTGCTCGGGCGTGGTGCCGCAGCAGCCGCCGGCGATGTTCAAAAAGCCGCTTTTGGCAAACTCTTCCATCAAGCGGCCGGTCACGTCCGGCGTTTCGTCAAAGCCGGTGTCGCTCATCGGGTTGGGCAGGCCGGCATTCGGGTAGCAGCTGATCGCCGTGGCCCCGGCGGCACGCGACAACTCTTCGATGTAGGGCCGCATCAGCGTCGCACCGAGCGCGCAATTGAGGCCGATCGCCAGCGGCCGGGCGTGCCGCACCGAATGCCAGAACGCCGTCACCGTCTGGCCCGACAAGATGCGCCCCGACGCATCGGTCACCGTGCCGGAGATGATCACCGGCACGCGCTCACCGGTGTCTTCCATCAGCTCATCGAGCGCAAAAATCGCGGCCTTGGCATTCAAGGTGTCGAAAATGGTTTCAACCAGAAACAGATCGACCCCGCCTTCCAGCAACGCTTTGGCTTGGTCGTAATACGCGGCGCGCAGGGTGTCGAAATCGACATTGCGGGCCCCGGCGTCGTTGACATCGGGGCTGATGCTGGCGGTGCGCGGTGTGGGGCCCAAGGCGCCGGCAGCAAAGCGGGGCTTGTCCGGCGTGCTGTATTTGTCGCAGGCCTGGCGCGCCAACCGCGCGGCTGCCACGTTCATCTCGTAGGCATAGGCTTCAAGCCCGTAATCCTCCTGCGCGACCGAGGTGGCACCAAAGGTGTTGGTCTCGACGATGTCGGCACCGGCGGCCAGGTATTGCTCGTGAATCTCCAGAATCACCTCGGGCCGGGTGAACTGCAACAACTCGTTGTTGCCCTTCAGGTCCTTCGGATGATCGGCGAAGCGGCTGCCGCGGTAATCGGCCTCGCCCAGCTTGTAGCGCTGGATCATGGTGCCCATGGCACCGTCAAGAATGACAATGCGCTGCTGCAAAATACCGGGAAGCAGCGCGCCGCGAGTGAAAGTGGTGGAAGCGTTCATCGCACCATTGTAGAAACTCAGCTCAAGCCCCACTCAATGCACCGCCACTGCCACGCTGTGGCACTGGCGGCAGCCGGCTCAGCGCCGGGTAGCAGGTCGGCCGCGCGCGCCGCGCTGGTCGCGTGCATCACGCGCACCGGCACCGGCTTCGCGCTCGTTGGGCCGCTCGCGGCCACCGCGTGCGGGCTGGGCCGGGCGAGCTTCACGGACCGGCTGGGCGACACGCTCGGCGCGCGCAATGTCGAGCAGACCCGGCAACTCCTCGGCCGTCACGCCCTTCAGAGCGCAAAAGTTGGGCAGTGTCAGCGTGGTGATTTCAAAGTCGTGCAGCAAACCGGCGCGGTTGTGGCGCTGCTGCTGCTCCAACTCGATCCGCTCTTGCTCGAGGCCCACACGTTCTTGCTGCAGGCCACGGCGGCGTGTCAGCTCCTCGCGGGCGGCGAGCCGGTGCTCGTCGGTCAACTCGCTGGCGGGCTGGCCGTCCAGATCGTAGCGATGCGTGGCCTTGCCCAGCGCGATCAAATAACCGGTGTTGCCGGTGTGGCGGCGCAAGAAGGCGGACAACTGCGTTTTCGTGAACACGCCAGGAGCACGCTCTTGAATGTCGGCCTGCACGCGCAGCTTCAGCGGCTTGAAGGCGTTGCCGCCGAA
>JBIIVZ010000214.1:0-4728 GCA_044339175.1 Roseateles sp. | reverse complement strand
CCGATGCAGCGCTTCCAGCACCGGCTTGAACGGGCCGGCGGCCAGCGGCAGGTTGGCGTGCTCGCTTTCGTGGGCCTGGAAGGCCGTCAGGCCGTCGCGTTGAAAGACCTGCTCCGCCTCGTCGGAAAACAGCACGGCGTCACCGTCGAAGGCGATTCGCACCTCGTCCGGGTGGTCGCTGGAGGCATAGGCCGATTTTGGGAACACGCGTGCGGCGGCCACGCCGGCCTCCAAGGCCGAGCGCACATCGGCCTCGTTGGTGGACAAGAACAACTGCGCCTTCAACGGCCGCAAATAGCGCCAGGGCGACTCGCCACGCGTGAACACGCCGCGCTGCAAGCCCAGGCCGTAATGGGCGGCCGAACGGAATACGCGCATGCCGGACACCGGGTCGTTGCGCGACAGCACCACCACCTCGACGCGAGCGAGCTCCGGCGTGTTGAAGCCCAGCAGTTTGTTGACCAGTGAAAAGGCCACGCCGGGCCGGGCCGGCAGGTCCAGCCGCGCTTGTTGCAGCGCCATGTAAGCCCGGTCGTCGCCGGCCTCGAACAACTGGTTTTCTTCCTCGAAGTCAAACAGCGCGCGGGAGGAGATCGCGACAACGAGTTGGCCTTCGAGGGTGGCGGGCATGGCGGAGTCTTTACGGGATTGCTGGGGTTGTCGGGCGGGGCTGCGGGTGACGCTCGCGTCGATGAAGGCGCGCACGGCCGCGAAGGAGCAGTCCGGCGGTGCGTTTTGCGCAGGTAAAGAAGGGAGCGAAGCGCAATGACACGGAGCAAAGTGCGCCGCCGGGCTGCTGCCACGCGAACATGAAACTCATTTGACCCAGGTGTTCAACTGGATGATGGGCAGCAGCACGGCCAGCACGATCAGCAAGACGATGGCACCCATGGCCACGATCAGAATCGGCTCCAGCAAGGTGGCGGCCGCCATCGAACGTCGCTGCACCTCGACGCTGAGCTGTCTGGCGGCGCGCTCCAGCATCTGCGGCAACTGTCCGGTCTGCTCACCCAGGCGGGCAAACATGGCCAGAATGCCGGGGAAGCGTTTTTTGCCGGCCAGTGCCGCACCGAGTGGCGCGCCCTCGCGCACCTGCACCAGCGCGTCCAGCGCGTCGGCACGCATTGCGCGGTTGGATAAAGTTTCGGCAGCCGCCTGCAAGGCTTTCAAGATCGGCACGCCGGCACCGGCCAGCATCGCCAGCGTGCTGGCAAACCGCGCCGCGTTGTAGCCGCGCGCCAGGCGGCCGATCAGCGGCAGGCGCAAAAAGCCCGCATCGAACCGCTGGCGGAACGCTTCGCTGCGCAGCGCCCAAGACAAGCCGGCCGAGGCACCCAACAGCGCCAACAACATCAGCCAACCCCATTCCCGCACAAAGGCGCTGATCGCCAGCATGGCGACCGTCAGCGTCGGCAGCGCACGTTTGGAGCTGGTGAAGACGGTGGCAATCTGCGGCACCACATAGGTGACCAGAAAGATCACGATGAAGACCGAAATCAGCGACACGATGGCCGGGTAAGCCATCGCGCCGACCAGTTTGCCGGCCAGATCCTGGCGCTCTTCCAAGTCATCGGCCAGTTTTTCCAGCACCTGGCCAAGCGCGCCGCTCTGCTCGCCGGCCGCCACCACGCCGCAGAACACTTCGTCAAACTCACGCGGCGCGCCGGCCAGCGCACGCGCAAAGGTGGCCCCGGCGTTGACCTCGGCCTTCAATTGCGACAGCAGCTCGCGTTGGCGGCCGTCGTCGCTCTCGTCGGCCAGCGCGGTCAGCGCCCGCTCGATCGGCAGGCCCGAGCCGACCAAGCCGGCCAGTTGCCGGGTCCAGACCGCCAGCGCCGTGGCACCGAAGACGCGGCGGGTGAAGCGGCTGCCGCTTTGCTGGCCATGCTGTTGCACCGGCACCAGCGTCAGCGGCACTTGGCCCTGGGCGCGCAACAGCGCACGGGCGGCGCGCGGTGTGTCGGCCTCGATCAGACCGCTGCTGCTGCGGCCGGCGGCGGTGATGGCTTCGTATTTGTAGGCAGGCATGCAGGAGGGTCAGGGCCGTTGGGTCATCGTTCGGGCGTCAGTGGCGAGTCATTCGCGGGTCACGCGCAGCACTTCCTCGGCCGAGGTAATGCCTTGCTCGATCAGCCTTGCGCCGTCCTCGCGCATCGAGCGCAAGCCCGCCGCTTGTGCCGCAGCGAGCAGTTCGCTTTCGGCCGCGCGCTGGTGGATCAGGCCGCGCACCTGGTCGTTGGCAATCATCAGCTCGTAGACGCCGGTGCGGCCCTTGTAGCCGGTCTGGCCGCAGGCATCGCAGCCGACCGGGTGGTAGCGGCCGTCAGCGTCCACGCGTTTGCAGACCACGCACAGTTTGCGCACCAGCCGCTGCGCCAGCACGCCCAGCAGGCTGGAGCTGAGCAAGAAGGGCTCGATGCCCATGTCGGTCAAGCGCGTCACCGCGCTGGGCGCATCGTTGGTGTGCAGCGTGGCCAGCACCAAGTGGCCGGTCAGCGAGGCCTGGATGGCGATCTGCGCCGTCTCGTGGTCGCGTATTTCGCCGATCATGATCACGTCCGGGTCCTGCCGCAGGATGGCCCGCAGCGCTTTGGCGAAGGTCAGGTCGATCTTGGCGTTGACCTGGGTCTGGCCGATGCCGCCCAGCTCATATTCGATCGGGTCTTCCACCGTCAGCACATTGGTCGTGCCGGTGTCCACCGTCTGCAGCGAGGCGTACAAGCTGGTCGTCTTGCCGCTTCCGGTCGGCCCGGTCACCAAGACGATGCCGTGCGGTTGCTGGACTAAACGCTTAAAGCTCGTGAGCACATCGCCGCTCATGCCCAAGCCCTCCAGCGTGAACTTCGATTCGCTCTTGTCCAGCAGCCGCAGCACGGCGCGTTCGCCGTGGGCGGACGGCAGCGTCGAGACGCGCACGTCGATCGCCCGGCCGCCGATGCGCAACGAGATACGGCCATCCTGCGGCAAGCGCTTTTCGGCGATGTCCAGCTCGGCCATGATCTTCAGGCGCGAGATCAGCGCCGCGTGCAGGCCGCGGTTCGGCTGCACCACCTCGCGCAGCGTGCCGTCAACGCGAAAGCGCACCGAACTGGCGCGCTCATACGGTTCGATGTGGATGTCGCTGGCCCCGTCCTTGGCCGCTTGCGTCAGCAGGGCATTCAGCATGCGGATGATGGGCGCGTCGTTGGCGGCTTCGAGCAGGTCTTCCACCGCCGGCAAATCTTGCATCATGCGGGACAGATCGACGGCGCTTTCGACCTCGCCGATGACGACGGCGGCGCTCGATTCACTGCCGGCATAGGCCGCGTTGATGCGCTCGGCCAGCGAGCTGCGCGGCTCTTGCTCAAAGCGGTCCACCGCGTAGAGCCGCTGCACCTCGGACAAGCAGGCCAGGCTGACTTCCGGCGGAGCCCACAGCACCAGGCTGGCCCCATCGTCTTCCAGCAACACCATTTGGGCCTTGGCAAAAACATAGGGCAGGGGGTGACGGATGGCCATGGGGCGGCGCTCAGTTTAAAAAGTGATTCAAGGCTGCTGCGGGGCAACCGGCGACTTGCGCGGCTGGGCCGGCAACTGCGGCAGCGGTTGAACGCTTTGCCCACCGGCCGGCGTGGCCGCACCGGCCGGCAACACCGGCGCGCCGGTATCGGGCAGTATGTAGCTGGGGGCCGGTTGGCTGACTTGTTGCAGCGCGCGAATCGACTCGTAGCGGTCCAGCGTCAACTGGTCGGCCGAGGCCTGGTTGCGCATCACCACCGGGCGCAGGAAGACCATCAGATTGGTTTTGATCCGGCTGCGCTTTGCGCTCTTGAACAGGTTGCCGAGTACCGGCAGGCTGCTGAGTCCCGGCACGCCGTCCTCGCCATCCGCGTACTCATCCTTCAGCAGGCCGCCCAACACGATGATCTGGCCGTCATCGACGACGACCGTGGTTTCGATCGAGCTCTTGTCGGTGGTGGGGCCCGCGCTGCTGGCTAGGCTGGGCACGACGGATGAGTTCTCCTGGAATACCGTCATGCGCACCGCGCCGCCTTCGCCGATCTGACTGCGGATGCGCAGCGTCAGGCCCACATCCTTGCGGTCAATCGTCTGGAACGGGTTGGTCGCACCGCCCGCGCCGCCCGTGTTGGAAAAGGAGCCTGAGAGAAAGGGCACGTTCTGGCCGATCACGATCTTGGCTTCTTCATTGTCCAAGGCGACCAAGTTCGGTGTGGACAAAATATTGGCCCCGGACTGTCCTTCCAGAAAGTTGGCGACCGCGCCGAGCGTCAAGAAACCGGCGATCTTTTTGACGATGCCGACATTGAGACCAGCGCCGACCGAGCCAATCAACGAAGTCGCCGCCGTTGCGTTGATGGCTGCCGGGCTGGTCGTGGTGGTGATGACACCATTAGCTGCAACGATACTGCTCGTTTGTCCTGGCGTTATCGCAGCCGCGACACCCGCTGACTGGTCAAGAATATTGCCCGGGTTGTTGCGAAAGTTGGTGCCCACGCCGACGTTGCCGCCGAACAGGTTCTGCCACTGCACGCCGAACTGAGCCGACTTGGTCACGTCCACCTTGACGATCATCGTTTCCACATAGACCTGGGAGCGGCGCGAGTCGAGTTGGTCGATGACGCTGCGGATCTGCCGGTACAACGGCTCTGGCGCGGTGATGATCAAGGAGTTGGTCGACGGGTCGGCTTGCACAAAGCCGCCGGTCGAGGGGCCTGCGCTGGCCGCCAC
>JBIIVZ010000213.1:0-4737 GCA_044339175.1 Roseateles sp. | reverse complement strand
TCAGTTTCGTTACCGAAAATGACGCTTGTTTGGCGTGACGACAGTCGACGGAGAACGCGATGAAAGGCCTGATTTTCAATTTGCTCGAAGCCGTGGTGAGCCGCTCTTACGGCGAAGACACCTGGGATGCCCTGCTTGATGCCGCTCAACTGGATGGTGCTTACACGTCCTTGGGCAACTACCCGGACGAGCAGGTCAGCGCGTTGGTGCTGGCGGCTTCGCAGGCGCTGAAGCTGAGCCCCAACGAGGTGTTGCGCTGGTTCGGCCAGGAGGCCATGGCCGTGATGGTCGAACGCTATCCGGCCTTCTTTTTGGCGCATCCATCGACCCGGCCTTTCGTGCTCAGCCTGAACAGCATCATCCATCCGGAAGTGCGCAAGATTTATCCGGGTGCCGACGTGCCGGTGTTCGATTTCGCCGATCAGCCCGACGGCAGCCTGCTGATGGGTTACCACTCGGCGCGCAAGCTCTGCGCGCTGGCACAAGGCTTTGTCGAGGGTGCCGGCCGGCATTACGGCGATGCCGTGCGCTTCGAGCACCTGTGCTGCATGCACGACGGTGCCCCGACATGCCAGTTCCGATTGGTGTTTGCGGATCGTGCCTGATGACGACCGACGATGCGGAGCCTGCCACACTGCTGGCTGAAGTCGCACGACTGCGGCGTCGGCTGGAGCGCGAACGGCTGGCGCGCCTGCAGGCCGAGCAAATCGCCGAAAGCGGCTTGCGCGAGCTGTATGTCAAAAAGCGCCAGAGCCAGTTGCTGGAGACCGTCGCCACAGCAGCCAACCAGACCAGCTCCGTGAGCACTGTGTTGCGGCTGACGATCAGCGAAATCTGCGCCTTCACCGGTTGCTCCCTGGGTCACGCGTGGCTGGTTGGCGGCGGCGCTGCGGCGACGCTGAAATCTGCCTTGATCTGGAATGATGATCGGCCAGCCCGTTTCGACGTTTTTTGCCGGCACACCGAAGCCCGGCAATTCGCTGCCGGTGAGGGCTTGCCTGGGCGGGTGCTGAGCACCGGCGCACCCGAATGGCTGCGTGACGTGAGCGTTTCGGGGGCTGGTTTTCTACGCGCACTGAGCGCCGAAGAGGTCGGTTTACGGGCAGCTTTTGCCTTTCCAGTGCTGGTGGGCAGCGAGGTGGTGGCGGTGCTGGAGTTCTTTTCACCGCAGCTGCTGGAACCCGATGAGGCGTTGCTCCAGCTGATGCTGCAAGTGGGCACACAGTTGGGCCGCGTGGTGGAGCGGCGGCGCAACGAGCGACGCTTGATCCACGATGCCTCCCATGACGTGCTGACCGGCTTGCCGAACCGGGCCTTGTTTCTGAATCGCTTGGAACACGCTGTGCAGTGGCGCAAGCGCAATACCGCCTACAAATTCGCCGTGTTGTTCATGGATCTGGACCGCTTCAAAATCATCAACGACAGCCTCGGCCACCATGCCGGCGACCAATTGCTGATCCAGGTTGGCCAGCGCTTGAGCATCATTTCGCGCAGCTGCGACATGTTGGCTCGCCCTGATTTCCACGACGCGCTCGACGAGGATGTCGGCGAGGACAACCTGGCCCGGCTGGGCGGAGACGAATTCACGCTGTTCCTCGGCGACGTCCAACATGTGGGCGACGCGGTTCACGTGGCCAAGCGGATCAAAAATGCGTTGCTGCTGCCCTTCATCGTCGACGGGCAGGAGGTCTGTGTCAGTGCCAGCATCGGCATCGTGGTCAGCGAGCCGAGCTATGACACGGCGGGTGAAGTCATGCGCGATGCCGACATGGCGATGTACCGTGCCAAAGCCTTGGGCAAAGCGCGTTATGAAATTTACGACCAGACTCTGCATGCACTGGCCGTGCAACGCCTGGAGCTTGAAACCGAGTTGCGCCGTGCGCTGCAGGATAAGAATTTCGTGCTGCATTACCAGCCCATCGTGGAACTGGGCGGCGAGACCGTCGTCGGCTTCGAGGCCTTGCTACGTTGGCAGCGCACGCCGTCCGAGCTGGTCTATCCCGACCAGTTCATCCAGGTCTGTGAAGACACCGGGCTGATCGTCGAGTTGGGCTTTTGGGTGATGCAGGAGGCTTGCCGCACGATGCGGGCCTGGCAGTTGCAATTTCCGCGCGACACGGCGCTGACGATCAGCATCAATGTCTCCGCACGCCAGTTCGTGCAGCTTGATCTGGTGCACCGAGTGCACGACATCATCAAGGCCACCGGCATTCCGCCGTCCTCCGTGCGCCTCGAAATCACCGAAAGCGTGACGATGGGCCAGATCGAGCAAACCATCTCCGTGCTCGACCAATTGAAGGCGCTCGGGGTGCTGTTGAGCATCGATGACTTTGGCACCGGCTATTCGTCGCTCAGTTATTTGCACCGTTTCCCGGTCGACATTTTGAAGATCGACCGTTCGTTTGTCTCGCAAATGGATGCCGGCAGCGATGGCCTGCAGATCGTCCGCACCATCCTCAGCTTGGCGGATAACCTTGGCATGGCGGTGGTCGCCGAAGGTGCCGAGACGCAAGCTCAAGTGACACAGCTGAAGTTGCTGGGCTGCGACTATTGCCAAGGCTATTTCTTTTCTCGCCCGGTCTCCGCGGCCGCCGCCGAGTGGTTGCTGGCAGGGCTCCCGCCCACCGAGCTGAGCCCTCTGCCAGCCCGGCTCCGGCTTGATGCGCTGTTGAGCCGTTGAGGCGTTGAAACGTGAGCCGGGCGCATCCGGGAAGCCTAAGACCTTCAACCCGACCGGATGGTGGGTTCAGTCCTATGCTTTACCCTTACTTCTCTTTCACCCGCTGCTTGCCGCCATGCGCCATCTCCTGCTGACCTTTTTACTCGCCGCCATGCCCTTGATCAGTCACGCCATCGAAGAACCGGACTACGAAGTCACCAGGAAGCTCGACACGGTGGAGCTGCGCCAGTACGCGCCCTATGTCGTGGCCGAAGTGCTGCTGAACAGCACGGCTGAGGCGGCCGGCAACCAGGCCTTCCCCATCCTGGCCGGCTATATCTTTGGCAAGAACAAGGGCGAAAAGAAGTTCGCGATGACCGCCCCGGTGACTCAGAGTGCCGCGCCTGTGCGCATGGACATGACCGCGCCGGTGACCCAGGCCGCCGTGCCGGGTGGCATGTTGGTGCAGTTCGTATTGCCCAAGGGCGTGAGCCTGGCGTCCGCGCCCGAGCCGCTCGACCCGCGCGTGCAACTGCGTCAGGTGCCGGCCAGCAGCCGGGCGGTGATTCGGTACTCGGGGACTTGGTCGGAGGCCAACTACCAAGAGCATCTGGCCTTGTTGAAAGCTGCGCTGGCCGCAGCGGGTGTGGCCACCGAAGGCGAGCCGGTGCTGGCCCGCTACAACGCACCGTTCACGCCCTGGTTCATGCGGCGCAACGAGATCTGGCTGGCCTTGCCCTGATCCCGCGAGCACGCCGTCGCCCGGCGAACGCCAGGTGCCCAAAAGGACGCCTGGGACGGCTCAACTGCGCACTTCGCCCTGACCCAGCACCACCCACTTCATCGAAGTCAGGCCTTCCAGGCCGACCGGGCCGCGGGCGTGCAGCTTGTCGGTGGAGATGCCGATTTCGGCACCCAGGCCGTACTCGAAGCCATCGGCAAAGCGGGTGCTGGTGTTGACCATCACGCTGGCGGAATCGACCTCGCGCAGGAAGCGCATCGCGTTGGCGTGATTGGTCGTCAGAATAGCGTCGGTGTGGTGGGAGCCATAGTGGTTGATATGGGCGATCGCCTCGGCCAAGCTGTCCACCACCTTGATGCTGAGGATGGGGGCCAAGTATTCCTCGCTCCAGTCGGCCTCGGTTGCGGCCGTGACGACCGCGCCGGGCAAGGGCCCCAGCAGGGCCAGCGTGCGCGGGCAGCCGCGCAACTCCACGCCGCGGGCCGCCAGCAGTGCGCCGATGTGGGGCAGGAAGTCGCCGGCCGCTTCGGCATGCACCAGCAGTGATTCGGTCGCGTTGCAGGGGCTGTACTTTTGCGTCTTGGCGTTGATCACGACGGTCAGCGCTTGCTGGAAATCGACCTCGGCGTCCACATAGCTGTGGCAATTGCCGTCCAGATGCTTGATCACCGGCACCTTGGCCTCGGCGCTGATGCGGGCGATCAAGCCTTTGCCGCCGCGCGGAATGATGACGTCGACAAACTCCGCCATCGTGATCAGCAGGCCGACGGCCGCGCGGTCGGTGGTGTTGATCATCTGCACCGCATCGGCCGGTAAGCCGGCCTCGGCCAGTGCCAAGCCGACCAAGTGGGCCAGCGCCAGATTGGAGTGCAGCGCCTCCGAGCCGCCGCGCAAGATACAGGCGTTGCCGCTCTTGATCGCCAGCGAGGCCGCTTCAATGGTGACGTTCGGGCGGCTCTCGTAAATCATGCCGAACACGCCCAGCGGCACGCGCATTTGCCCGACGCTGATGCCGCTGGGGCGACGCTTGACGCCGGTGATCTCGCCGACCGGATCGGGCATGGCGGCGAGCTGTTCGCAGCCTTCGGCGATGGTGGCAATGATGGCAGGCGTCAGCTTGAGCCGGTCCAGCAGCGCGGCGTCCAGCCCGGACTTGGCAGCGGCCGCCATGTCGCGGGCATTCGCCTTGGCCAGCGCCGGGCCGGCTTGGCGCAGGCGCCGGGCCAGCGCCTGCAGGGCCAGGTTCTTGGCCGACGTCGGTGCGGCAGCCATCACGCGCGAGGCTTGGCGAGCGGCAACGCCGACGCCGTTCATGTAGAGGTTCAAATCGGAGGCA
>JBIIVZ010000212.1:0-4738 GCA_044339175.1 Roseateles sp. | reverse complement strand
GCGCGCAGGATCAGCGCGTTGCTGCGCGGGTCGACCAGCACGCTGACAGCCCCAGCGGTCTGACCCGGTGCGGTGGCCACGCCGCCATCGGACAACTTTTGCGCCAGCGCCGCCAAGTCGGAGGCGATCGCGTGTTTGAGCGGCACCACCTCGATGTCGGTGGCTCCCGGCTGGTCCATCGTCGCGATGATGCGGCCCAGGCGCTGCAGGTTTTCGGCGTAATCGGTGATCACCAGGCTGTTGTTGCCCGGGTTGGCGTTGATGGTGTTGTTGGGGCTGATCAACGGTCGCAGCACGGCCACCAGGTTGTTGGCGTTCTCGTGGTTGAGCCGGTAGATCTGCGTGATGATCTGGTCGCCGCGCTGGCTGCTCGGGCCCACGGCCACCGAGCTGGCTTGCAGCTTGGCATCGGCCTCGGGCACCACCTTCAACAAACCGGTGTTCTCCACCACGGTAAAGCCCAGGCCGCGCAGCGCGGCCAGGTAGTTCAAGTAGGCCTCGCGCACGCTCAGCGGCTGTTCGCTGTACAGCGTGATCTGGCCCTTGACGCGCGGGTCGATGACGAACTGGCGGTCCAGCATCACGCCGATGGCGCGGGTCACCGCTTCAATGTCGGCGTTGACGAAGTTCAAGGTCACCGGCGTGCGCGACTTCAAGGCCGGGCTGTGCGGGCGGGCGCTGTTGGTTTGCGGCAGGTCGCCAGTGTCTTGCGGCTGGGCTTGCGCCGGGCCGGTCAAGCCGGCCAAACCGGTCAAGCCAGTCAAGAGGACGGCGGCCAAGCCAGTGAGGCCGCGCGGGCCGGCCATTCGTCCCGAAGACGTCGTGTGCGGGCGCTTATTCATGCTCATCCAATCGAAATGACGGAACGGGTGCCTTGGCGGCGCCCGATGATATTCAGGAGGTTGTTCAACGCCGCTTCGCGGCCGGGAGCCGCGCTGGCCTCGCCGTTGAAGCGCGCCTTGCCCGCGCTCAGGCTGCCCTGGCCGGACAGCAGCAACGCGCCTTCCAGCGTGGTCAGCTGCAAATTGCTGACGCCGGCTTTGGCGGGGTCGCTGGCGTCGGACGAGACGCTGAAGCGGTAACTGCCCAGCGGTGCCAGGGTGGAAATACGCGACGATAAATTGATCAAGTCCAGGTCAAGGCGGCCAAACTGCCGCCAGCGGCCCTGCACCCATTCGAGCCGAAAGTCCATCGCGCTCATCCGCAGCGAGCCGCCCAGTTGCAGCGTGTTCCACGGCGTGCCCAACCCGGCCAACCAGCCCGCCGGCCAGCGCGCCAACCAGTCGGCGTGGCTGGCAATGGCAATCTCGAAGCGGCCCCAGCCGGGGCGCAGCGTCAGTTGCAACTCGCCGTTGATGCAGCAGTCCTGGCTGGCACGCAACATCAAGGCCATGCCCTGTACGCCCATCGACCAGCGCAGGCGGCCGGGCAAGACGCTGGCGTCGCGGCTGTCGGTGCCGCCGGTCAGCACCAGCACGCCGCTGCCCGACCAAATGCTGCCACGGCTGTCGGTGATCAATAAATGGCCGTTGCTGGCTTCGGCCAAGCCGCGCGCCAGCCAACTGGCCGGCGCAAAAATCACCGCCGCCAGCAGGCCGCCGAGCAGGCCGCCGAACAGGCTCCAGCGCAGCGCCGGGCTGTTGCGGCCGCGTTTGGTCGGCTCCACTTGGCGGCTGTCCTGCCATTGGGTCAGCACCGTGTCTTGGTGGCGCGGGCTGCGCCGGCCGAACCAGCTTTTGGGGTTGCGCCAGCTCATGGGGCGGCTCCGCTGAGCCCCAGCACCACGGTGCCGGAATAGCCTTGCGGGCCGCGTTGCAACGAGGCCTCCAGCGGCCGGGCGCGCGCCGCGCTGCGCACCTCGCCCAGCCAAGCTTGCAGCGCTTCCGCCGCCACGCCGGTGACCGTCAACACGGCCCGGTCGCCGCTGACGGTCAGCCGGGCGGCCGGGCCCAGATGCTCACTGGCAGCTTGCAGCGCTTGGCTGGCTTGGGCGGCCGACACGGCGGGCGTGCTGCGCAATTCGCGCGCTTCCAGCGCCAGGCCTTGCATGTCCTGCAACTGCAACTCGACCGCCTCCAATTGGGCCGGCGTCTGCTTCAGCACCCGCAGACCCGGTGCCACGGCGATCAACCAACCGAGCAGCAGAGCCAGCGCCCAGCCGGCCAACTGGAGCGACGAGCGCTCGCGCTCGCCCAAGCTTTGCCAGCGGGCGAGGGCTTGGCGCTTCAATTCTTGCCACTGATTGGGCTTGGCTGGATTCATGTCGTTTGGGGAGATTGCTGTGATCGACCGTTAGCGGCCATTAACGACCGTTGCTGGCCAGCAGGCGCGGCGCACGGCTGAGCGTCAAGCGGCCTTCGCTGACATCGAGTTGCCAGCCTTCGCTGCGCAATTGGCTGCGGAACTGTTGAATTTGAGCGTCGCTCCAGCCGCTGCCGGACAGCACCAGCCGGCCAGTTTCGAAGGACAGCGCATCGACCGGCCCGCGCTCGGCTGGCCAGGCGGTGGCCGCAGCGGCCAGCAGCGATTCCAGGTCTTGCTCGCTGGCTTTGCCGGCGCTGGCGCGCAGGCTTTCGGTCTCGCGCTGCATTTGCACCGGCGCATCCAGGATGGCTCGCACCTGCGGAAAGCTGCCGGTCAGCGTCTGGTTCAGCTCGGCGCGGCGGGTTTGCAATTGCTGGTTCAGCTGCCAGGCATATAAGTTCAAACCCAGCACCTGCACCACGGCCAAGCCGGCCAGCCCGTAGCGCACCGGCCGCCAGTTGCGCCGCATCAGGCCGCGGTACAGGTCGCGTACGGCACGGATGCCGCGGGTCCGCGGGGCCAGCTCGAATTGGCGAAAGTTCCAGGGGCTGTCCAGCACCGCCAGCGCCCGCTGGGCCGGGGACAGCACCGTCACCGACGTGCCCAGCCATTGTTCGGCTTGCTCGGCCACCGCCGCCGCTGCGCTCCACTGGGTGTTTTGCACCAGCGACGGGGGGAATAGTTGGCGTGACAAATTGCCTTCCAGCGGCAGATTGGTCACGCCTTCCGGGTGGCTCCAGCGCAGGCCGACCGGGCTGAGCAGATTGCCGGTGTCGTAAAAATAGCCGCGTGGCGGGGCGTCGGGCCAAGCCAGCGGCACGACGCGATCGACAAACACCTGCGCGGCTTCCAATTGCGTCAGGTGCTGCAACAGCCAAACGCGCGCGGTGACGGCCACCCAGGCCGTGTCACCCCCGGCCGCCTCCGGTTCGATCGAGAAGTGCAGGCCTTCAGGGTCGTCGAGCAGTGTTTCTTCCAGCATGCCGACCAAGGCGGAGCGCATTTGGCGTCCGGCGCGCGGCAAGGTGACGCGTTGCCAGGACACATCTGCTTCAGCGGGGATGGCGATCACGTTGTCCGCGTGCGGCAGTTGTGCCGCGATGCGATTGCCCTCGGCGCTGATGGTGACGCCGTCGGCTGTCAGCAAATAGGCAAACTTGTGAGTGACTTCGGCCACTGCAACAGCCAAGCCCCGCAGGCCTTCAGCGGTTTGGGTACTACGGCCTTGGGCACGCAAGCGATTGCGGGCCGGCAAAAAGAGAAGCAGAGTACTCATGGAGGCGGATTGTGCCGGGCCATTTTAGGGGGCACGATATTTTGAAATGCCTGAAATCAAGGACTTAGAGCGCCTATTTGTACGGCGCCCACAGCATTGGACCGCAGAATTGTTAACGTTTGATCTCCAGCACCTGATTCACGCGCTGCCGGTCCAGCACCAGCATATCCAAGCCCCGCCGCTGCACCAGTGAACGTTCCTCCAGCACACGCTCGTCCAAGCGCAGCCGGCCGCTGACCCAGAAGTAGGAGGACGCCACGCTGGCGCGCTCCGAGCTGACCGTGACTGTGGCTGGAAAGTAGCCCTTGGTTTCCTGCACGGTGCGCAGCGGCTTGGCCAAGCGGGCTTGCACCAGACGCTCGGCCGAGGCCAGGTCCATGCCGTCAAACAGCGCGGCAATCACCTCGCGCGGCGCGGTGTTCAGATTCACTGGGGTTGGGGCGGGCAGCAAGACCATCAGCGGCCGCAGCCGCTCTATCGTGTCCTTGCTCAGACCCAGCCAAGCGAGTTGATCGATGTTCTTCGGTTGCAGCGGGGTGCTGGCATTGGTGTTGGTCGCAGTTGCTGACGTTGCGGTGTCGAAAGCACTGCGCAGTCCGGTGATCAGCAAGGCAGCCGTGCCCGGCGGCACCGCTGCGCTCTCGCACAAGCGTTCCAGCACGCGCTGCTCCAGCGGTGGCACTTCGGTGCCTATGAGCAGGTGTCGCAGGTTGTACTGGGCTTGTGCGTCCTTTAACCTACCCGACAAAAAAGCCTCCGGGCCGGCGTCGGCATCGCTTTTATCAGCGGCCAGAAAGGTCGATAAGCGCGCCTCGGCCAGCGGCACCGCCCAGACCTCGCCCAAATGATCGACCGGCTCGCTCAAGTTGGCGCGCGCGTCCTCGCGCAGGATCAAGCGAGCCCAGTCCAGGCTGCCCTGCAAGATCCAGGCGGCCTGCGCCCGGGCTCGCTCGGCCGCTTCGATCTGCACTGCCCGGTATTGACGCCAGACCATCGCCGACGCCAAGCTGGCCACCAGAGTGACGATGATCATGGCGGTCAGCAAGGCCGCACCTGTCTGGGTGCGCTGTGCGTTGTTGGCGGGTGGCCTCATGTCGGCCCGAGCGCGATCTGGCGCGTCAACGGCCCGCCAAAACCGCTGCCGGCGTCGAACTGCAA
>JBIIVZ010000211.1:0-4760 GCA_044339175.1 Roseateles sp. | reverse complement strand
ACCCAGCCCCACATGGCCGAAGCGATCCAAATGCGCCGCGGCTTGCGCTCCTGACGGCACCTTCACGCCGCTTGGCGGTCTGCAGCGCTGGCATGACCGCGCTGTTGGCCAGCACTGCACGCATCACGATCGAGGACGGCCTGACGATGACGGGGACTCAAGCACCGCAAGGGCTTTGCCTGATGTTTGAAGGAGTGATTGGCAATTTGCAGGCCCCGTACGGCTCCGTCATGCAGAGCCCGGAGTTGGGGCGCTGCGACCTCAGCGGCAGCTTGCCGGTGTGCAAAATCAGCCGGGTCACGCTGGCGGCGGTGACGAAGGTGTTGCGAGTCGTTGCCAACAATCAAGCAGTGACGCTGCAAAGCGACGGCTGGCGCTTGCTAGGAGCCCGTCGGTCTTGGAGAGCATCGGGGGGCTTGACGGCCGGCCTTCGCAGTGCCGCTTTGGCTGCTACGCTGGGCAGCGCGGCGCTGGCCATTACCGGCTTCAAGCAATTGCGGCTGCAAGGGCGCAGCGCCGAGGGCTTGCTGATGCACAGCGACTTTCAAAGTTGCAGCGCAGTGACGGTGGGCCAAATCTGTAAATAAAGCGGCCTCGGGGCCGCGTGAGGACGCGAATGAGCTCTGCCACACCGGATGTCGACGCCAGCGCGCTTGCCCAGCGCTTCATGCAGGAGGGGGTGCGCGATGTGGAGTGCATCTTTCCGGATGTGTCGGGTTATCCGCGTGGCAAGCTGATGCCGGCGGCCAGCTTTGCGCGGGGCAGCGAGTTGCGGATTGCCCAGGCCATTGCGATGCAATGCGTGACCGGTGCCTATTCCTACGACGCGATTTTTGCGGACGCCGACCCGGACGTGCGGCTGCTGCCGGACTACGCCACCCTCAAGCCGGTGCCTTGGGCCAGCCGGCCGCGCTATTTGGCCATTCACGATTGCCTGGAAATCAGCGGGCCCTGGAGCGGCCAGTTGTGCCCCTTTGCGCCGCGCTCGGTGTTGAAAGCGGTGGTCGAGCGGTATCGCGCGCTGGGCCTGAGCCCGGTGGTTGCACCAGAAATCGAGTTCTACCTGACCGCTGCCAATGTCGACCCCGCCCAAGCGCTGACGCCTCCCATCGGGCGCGGTGGGCGCGCCGAGGTCGGTCAATCTGCCTTCAGCCTCAATATGCTCAACGAGTTGGCACCGTTCTGGGATGAATTCCATGCGGCCATCGACGTGCTGGGCATCGCCAGCGACACCTGGATTCATGAGGTGGGCATGACGCAGTACGAGATCAATCTGCAGCACGGCGACCCGGTGGCGGCGGCCGACCAAGCCTTCTTGTTCAAGTACGCAGCCAAGGAAGTGGCGCTCAAGCATGGGCTCAACGCGGTCTTCATGGCCAAGCCGATGGCGGGCCAGGCGGGCAGTTCCATGCATTTGCACCAGAGCGTCGTCGATGCAGTGGGGCGCAACATCTTCAGCCAGGCCGACGGCACGGCCAGCCCAGAGTTCTTCCATTACTTGGCCGGTTTGCAGGCCTACACGCCCGACTTGATGCTGATCTACGCTCCGTTCGTCAACTCGTATCGGCGCTATGTGCGCGGCAGCCAGGCACCGATCAATATGCTGTGGGCCCACGACAACCGCACGGCCGGCCTGCGCATCCCGAACAGCGAGCCGGGCGCGCGGCGGGTTGAAAACCGTCTCGCCGGGGCCGATGCCAACCCCTACCTGGCGATTGCCGCCACGCTGGCCGCCGGTTTGGCCGGCATGGAAGAACAGCTCAGCCCCAGTGCTGCATTCGTCGGCAACGGCTACGAGCAAGCGCATCAATTGGCGCGCACCTTCGTGGCCTCACATCAGCAAATGGCGGACAGTGTGGCCGCGCCGCTTCTGCTGGGTGCCGCTTTCGTTCAGGCTTTTCTGTCGGTCAAGGGCTTGGAGTACGACAGCTATCAAGCTGAAATCAGCGCCTGGGAGCGACGCTTTTTGTTGCCGCAGGCTTGACACGCCAGCCGCCGGGGCGAGGACTGAGCTGGTAATTCCCGCGTGACTTTCAGTTGGCCTCGAAATCCGCGTCCGGGCCCACTTTGCTAGCCAAGAGGGTTTCGGTCAGCTCCAGCAATTTGGCAGGGCTGAAGGGTTTGGCCAGAAAGAAATTGGCACCGGCTTCCAGCGCCCGGGTGCGGGTTTGCTGTGCGGCGTCGGCGGTCAGCATAACGATCACCGTGTGGGCCAGTGCCGGATCAGCGCGCATCTCGGCGCAGACCTCGATACCGCCCAATCCGCCGGGCATCATCACGTCGAGGAAAACCAGATCGGGCCGCAGCGAGAGGGCCAATTCCAGACCCTGGGTGCCGTTCGGCGCTTCGTGAAGCGAGTGTCCGGTGTCTTCAAGAGACCAGCTGATCAGCCGACGGATGTCCGCTTGGTCTTCGATAACAAGGATTTTCGACGTCATGGAGTTGTGCTGGCAGCATGCGGATGGCGCGAGAGTATAGGCCGGCCCCTGCCTTGCTGGCATCCGGTATGGCCCCAGCTAATCACCCATAGCGTGTGAAAAAGCGCGAGATAAGTCGCGACTTCCGGGGACGTGTTCGGGTTTTCCTTAGAATCAAGGCGATCCTGTCCTGTGTAACCCGAGCATCTGAAATGGTCCCTCACCTCATTACCTCTCTGACCGGCCCGACCAATGAGCTGGAGCAGCGAATTCTGGAATCGATGCCTGCGATCGAACGCTGGTTCCGCCTGGAGTGGATGGAGCACACGCCGCCGTTCTACACCTCGGTGGATTTGCGCAATGCCGGTTTCAAGCTGGCACCGGTCGACACCGACCTCTTCCCCGGCGGCTTCAACAACCTAACGTCTGAAATGTTGCCGCTGTCGGTGCAGGCCGCGATGGCTGCGATCGAGAAGATCTGCCCGGAAGCCAAGAACTTGCTGCTGGTGCCCGAAAACCACACGCGCAACAGCTTCTACCTCAGCAGCGTGGCCACCTTGGTGCGCATCTTTACCCAGGCCGGCTTGAATGTGCGCCTGGGCTCTTTGGACCCGGCTATCACCGAGCCCACCGCGCTGCGCTTGGCCGACGGCAGCAGCCTGACGGTGGAACCGCTGGTGCGCACGCGCGGCCGGCTTGGTTTGAAGGATTTCGACCCGTGCACGATTTTGCTCAACAACGACTTGTCGGCCGGCGTACCGCGGGCGCTGCAACACTTGAACGAGCAATATCTGTTGCCGCCGCTGCACGCGGGCTGGGCGGTGCGCCGCAAGAGCCACCATTACAAGGCTTATGAAGAAGTGGCGAAGAAGTTTTCCAAGCTGCTGGGCATTGATCACTGGTTGATCAACCCGCTGTCGGTGCCCTTGAGCCACACCGACTTCAGCGCCGGCGAGGGTCTGGAAGCGCTGCAGACCCAGGTCGATCTGGTGCTGACCAAGACGCGCCGCAAATACAAGGAATACGGCATCCAGGAGAAGCCGTTCGTCGTCATCAAACCAGACGCAGGTACCAGCGCCGCCGGCTTGATGACGGTCCGCGACACCAAGGATCTGGACGACCTGAGTCGCCGTCTGCGCAACCTGATGGGCGGCAGCGCGGCCGATGAAACGCTGTCGCAACTGCTCATCCAAGAGGGTGTGGTGACGCATGAACGCGTCAACGACGCAGTGGCCGAACCGGTCGTCTACATGATGGATCGCTATGTGGTCGGCGGCTTTTATCGTGTGCACGCCGATCGTGGCGTGGACGAGAACCTCTGCGCCCCGGGTTCCAGCTTTGTGCCCTTGGCATTCTCCCAAGCCTCGCAACTGCCGCGTCCGGGCGAAAAGCCTGGCGTCAGTGGCCCGAATCGCTTTTATATGTACGGCGTGATTGCGCGCCTGGCGATGCTGGCTGCCAGCTACGAGCTGGAAGTCACCGATCCCGATGCCGAGGTTTACGCTTAAGAGCCAGAACTTTTCACGTTGGACGCCGTCAGGGGCATAAACCTGACTGCGCTATGCCGCACCGCAGCAAAGCTGAAGCAAAATACGGGTTTTGGCTCGGCAGCGCCTCCCCACGCTGCAACATGACGTGAGTTCTTCTACAACGACCCGTTCTCCCACGGCCATGGCCGGTCTGACCTTGGGGGCACTGGGTGTCGTTTACGGCGACATTGGCACCAGTCCGCTTTACGCACTCAAAGAAGTGTTCCACGGCGGTCACGTCGTGCCGACGCACGACAACATCCTGGGCGTGTTGTCGCTGCTGTTCTGGACCATGACCATCATCGTGTCGGTCAAATATGTGCTGCTGATCTTGCGTGCAGACAACAACGGCGAGGGCGGCCTGATCGCCATGCTGGCGCTGGCCACCAATGCCGTCAACGACAAACCCAGGTTGCGCGCGACGCTGATGCTGATCGGCCTGTTCGGTACGGCGATTTTTTATGGCGATGCCGTCATCACCCCGGCGATGACGGTGCTGGGTGCCGTTGAAGGTATCGACGTCTACGCCCCGCAACTACACGATTTGATCCTGCCGCTGACCCTGGTGGTGCTGGCCGGCCTGTTCGCTGTGCAGCGCTTGGGCACCGGCGGCATCGGCAAGGCTTTTGGGCCGGTCATGCTGCTCTGGTTCGGCAGCCTGGTGCTGCTGGGCTTGCCGCATATTGCCGAGAACCCGCATGTGCTGGTCGCCGTCAACCCGATCTATGCCTTCAACTTCTGCATGGATCATCGCTGGGTCGCTTTTGTCGCCTTGGGCGCGGTGGTGCTGGTGGTGACCGGTGGTGAGGCGCTG
>JBIIVZ010000210.1:0-4788 GCA_044339175.1 Roseateles sp. | reverse complement strand
GTAGCCATCCATTCCTCCGAAATGCTTGTGCTCTTCAATCAATCAGGACTTATCAATGACGCTTGCGGCCAAATTTTCAAACATTGCGAAAAGGCCGATTCGGCATCGAGGCCCGCAATATTTATTATTTGACAACTATTTTCGAGAGAACGAATTCCAGCTTTTGCTGCCGACCATCCGCCCGCGATTCAATCGAAGCCAGCAGCAACGATTCCGTGCTCGCCAGCATTTCAAGCGCATGAAAACGCCGGTAGTCCGGTGCTGCCACGGTAGTCTTAAAGAGGGGCCTGACCTCCATGCCGCTGGTTAGCGAATTAATTTTTAATACCCCTCCACTGCCAATGCCAGCCAACTTGAAATTGCCTGCCGACCCGGCCAGGCCGGCGGGCGCAAGCAACTCTCCGTCGAATATTTCAGCGCCCCGCTGAATTTTCAATGAATTGGGGTTGGACAATACGTCAAGGAATACTTTTGAGCGCTCGACCCCACCCTCCGTCCGGAGGTTTTCGTAAGTCAAAGCAATTTGGCTTCCATCTACGCTCAACTTTGCGAATCGCCCGCTGCCCATTTCACTGCGAAGATTTTTTTCACGTATTTCGCCGCCCAATCCAAGCCGGCCCAGCCACAAAACATACGCTGCAAAATTTGCAGGCACACCGCCGATCAAAGTAAAACCAGCTTCGGTTTCGACCATATCGAAAATGACAGTCACACCGTCGTCAATAGGGCGCGTCCAAGCCACTACACCTTGCTTGGACAGTGCTGACGCAAAGCCCTTACCGTCCAGAGCACCGGTCAACACGAGTTCACCGCGGCGCGAAATCAGCATTTTCGTGATTTCGAGACTGCCGCCGCCAAGTGGAATAGCTTTGACGACTGGGCTTGCCGCCGCGCCGCGCAAAGCCAAACGGGCGAATTTGACCTGGCCCGATCTCGCCGCCACGGCAACATAAGCTTCGGCATTTTCATCAATCGCCAGTCCAGCCTTTGAATGCAGAATAAGTTGATCATCCGCACCACCGGTCGACGTGAATAATGGTACCGACTTGAGCGGGCCGCCATTCGTATCGAATACCAGCAAATTGATTTTTTCAGAACTCGAATTAGTTTCTTTTTCAGAAATCAAGACGCCAAAAATATCACGCGCCTTGTTCGTTTCAAAGGCCAATATCTTGGTGCCCTCGTAGGCAACTCGGCTTTGCTGAATCCGACTGTTCGGCAACTCTGCAGGAGCGGCCTGCGCTGCGGACCAAGCCATCAGCATGCTGGCAAGGCTGAGCCAAGCCAGCATTATTTTTTTAGCTATTTTCATTGAAGCCTTAGTTGCAGCACTTGCAGTATTGCGTCTGCCGCTCTTCATACGCCGATGAGCCACCAAAATTCACACCTTGATAATAGAGATTGGCGTAAGAGAATGAATTGAGAGCACATTCACCGCGCTGCTCGAAATAGCCGCGTGAGCCTTGGCATTGCTCAGCCGTCAAGCCGGCTGGGCAGGTCTGCGGGTAAGCCGCTTCACACACCGTGCGCATCCGATCACGCATCCCGGTATCGCAACCGCCTTTATCGTTTCTACACGATTGATAGCAGATATCGTGCAGATTACAGGCCAGCGGAAGAGCTGAACCGGCACTTGGAACCGAACCCTGGGCACGGCCGAATTCGGTGGAGGCCTGGCCCAGCCAGTCGCCGGCATACTTACCTCGCATCGGGTCCTGGATATTGGAGGTTAAACCGCCGCTGCAACCATCAATATCGTGCTGGCGTTCGGCATCGGAAACCTGGCTTCGGGTTGTGCATTTGCTCGTCAGGTCGCCATAAGCGTTACCAAACTTTGGCAAGGCCCGGCCCTCAAAGCAGCATTGGTTTGTATCGGCAGGCGTGCTGCCATCCGCGCGGTTGGCCGGGCTACCGCTCTTGCATTCCTTGCAGATATCGGTGGGTATTTCAGAATCCTTGTTGCGATTGGCCACGCCGCCGCCGCTGCAATATTGCTCCTTGCAATCGGTCGGCGAGGCCTGCGGTGGCGTCTGGGCGTTGTCGGCCACACAGCTGGCGCCCTCGCATTTCTTGCAGGTCGGGCAGGTGCCGGCCGAGCCGCTGGTGTTCGGGTTGCCGCCGCAATGCCAGCCGGCCTTGATCACGCCGGCACCGAGGTCAGACGTGATGGAGGAGCCGTCCTCGTTGACCGTCGCACTGCCGATGGCCACAAAGCTGGCCAGATCATGGTCGTAGGAATACATCTCGGTGACGGCCCGCGGTGCCAGCCCGTCCACATTCGGAATGGTCATCCGCGCAGGCGGGTTGAAATGCGTACCGACTGGCTGGATCGTCACCACAAAGCGCGGCTGCTGACCAAAGCCGGGCGACATCGGTACCTTGTCCATATTGACCGGCGTGGCCGACACGCAGCCACTGCGCGAGCCGCCGGGAAAGGTGGCCGAGCCTGGCGCAATGGTCAACGCAAAACCGGGTGCCTCGGGCAGGGTCAAGGTGCCGCCGGTGGTCTCGTTGACGCAGATGCGGTGGTTCAGATTCAGCTCGGGCAAATAGACCGGCATGCCGAGCTGGTTGTTTTGCCCGGCCACGGTGATCATGTCGTAGTCCAGCGTCGGCCAAGTGCCGGAGCGCTGCGCGGTGCCGCCGTCGGCCATCAGCTTGAAGATGCCCACCGGCACCGGCTGCATCAGGAACTGCCCTTGCGCATCGGTGCGCACCGCCGTGACCATGTCTTGCGGGATGTTGCTGCGATTGCCTTGGTTGATCTGCAGCAGGCGCATCGTCACGCCGGGAATCGGCTGGTTGCTGTTGTCCAGCACCACGCCGCTGATGCGGGTCTGCGCCAGCGGCCCCGGCACCAAGCCGGTGGCGGCAAAGGCCGCCGCGTAGCCGGTGTTGCCGGTAAAACTGAGTTCCACCACATTGTTGTTGACGCCCTGATCCGGCCCCAGCGTCAGCAGCGCGGCAATGCGGCCGTCGCTGTCGCTGCTGGTTTGCAGCGTGCTGCTGTTGGCCGCGCTGCCTGCGACGGCACCGACGGTGGCAAAGCCGCCGCCGCCGCTCTTGACCTCAAAGCTGACCGGGATATTGGCCAAACGGTTGTTGTTCGCGTCGGTGACGATGGCGATGAAGGGCAGCGGCAGCGGCTGGCCGACCACGCCGGTCTGGTTGTTGCCGGAGTCCACCACCACCAGTTGCGGCGCGCCCGGCGTGGCCGTGGCAGCAAAGTCGGCCGTGGCCGCCACGCCCGAGGTGCTGGCCTCGACCAGGTTGTTGCCCACGCCGGCGCGACTGCCCAGCCTGTAGAACACCCGCGCTTGGCCCTGCGCGTCGGTGTTGACGGCCACGGCGCTGAGGCCGCTGCCGGCCGCGCCGCTGGCGCTGACCGTGCCGTCCTGGCTGATGACGCGGAACACCACCGGAATATTGGCCATCGGCAGGCCCTGGCTGTTGACCAGCTTGCTGACCAAAGGGGCGGCCAGAGCGGTGCCGGCGGCGGCGGTTTGGCCGTTGCCGGACAGCACGGCCAAGCCGGCCTGAATGGGGCTCAGCCGGGTCACGGCCAGCGTCATGGTGGCGCGGTTGCCCGCCCGGTCGGTGGCCACCGCCTGCAGGCTGTTGGCACCCAGCGCCAGTGGCACATTGCGCGCCATGAAGCTGCGATTGAGCACTTCGGCCGCCACCCCGTTGACCGTCACCGTCGCTTGCTCGGGGTTGACGGTGCCGACGACGATGTCGTTGACCAGGCCGGTCACGGTCACGCTGGCCGCGCCGGTTTGGCTGTTGGCCGCGGGCGAATAGACCTCGACGCGCGGCGCGGTCGTGTCCAGCGTGATCAGAACGGTGCTGGTATTGCTGCTACCGTTGCTGTTGGTGGCCACCGCCGTGATGATGTTGGGCCCTTCATTGAGTGGCACCGACGTCGCAAAGCTGTTGCCGCTGACGGGTGCCGTGATGCCGTTGATCAGGATTGTTGCGGCACCGTCTCCGACCGTGCCGCTCAAGGTGATGACTGGGGTGTTCAGGTAGGCACCATTGGCGGGCGAAGTGATGGCGATGCCGGTCGCCGTGCCGGTGATGCTGAGCTGAAACGGTGCCGAATAGACCGTCTGCGCATAACCCTGGAAGGCCGCAGCAACCCGGTAGCTGATGCTGCCGGGCGTGTTCTCCAGCACGGTGGTGCGCAAACTGAATGTCTTGTCAGCGGCGCTGGCGTCGCCGTCCAGACCGTCATCGTTGAGCACACCCAGCGTGGCCAGCACATTGCCGCTGGGCCCGAGCTTTTGCAGGACCGCGCTGCCGGCCACCAGTTTGGGGTTGGTGATCAGGGCGCGCACGGTACCAATCACGGCCACGCCGGCCGGCGTCGTGGCGGGCGTGATGTCCGCAGTGCCGATCTGCGGCGTCGCCTCGGCCGCTTCAACCGTCAGCAGCAACGGTGCCGACAGCGTCCGCTTCAGTTCACGTTTGTAGGCGGCCGACACCTGCAGCGAGACGATACCGGCGCTGGCCTCGTTCAGCGTGGCGCGCAAGGTGTAGACCTTGTCACCGGCCACCGCATCGCCCTGCAAGCCGTCGTCGCGCAAGGTGCCCAGCACGGTCGGCGTGCTTGGGCTGCTGCCGTCCGGCTTCAGCCGCAAAACATTGCCGCTGCCGGCGATGTAGTTGGGGTCGGTGATGCTGACCGTGACGGTCACTGGCGCAGCGCTGCCGGTGGCAATCCTGCCGGGGCTCAAGGCGGGCGTGCCCAGCTGACCCGCTTGTGCCGCGCCGGCCTGCAGCAGCAGC
>JBIIVZ010000209.1:0-4793 GCA_044339175.1 Roseateles sp. | reverse complement strand
CTGGACCGCATCGAACTCGGCAGCGGCTCACGCGGCCCGATCACCGAGAAGATCCAAGCCGCGTTCTTTGACATCGTCAACGGCCGCAACCCCAAATACGCCCATTGGCTGACGCTGGTCTGAGCAACTTTGCGGGACAGACCGCCCGTGCGGTTCCCGCGAGTAGCTCTGCCCCCAACTGCCTAGAACGGAATGAAATGAGCGACGAAAAATCAATGGTCGAAGTGACCGCCAAAGACGTGCAGGACAACGGCACGGTGTTCTGCCCGAACCCGAAGATGGCGCTATGGAGCGCGCACCCGAAGGTCTTCATCGACCTGAGCCACGGAGGCCAAGGCAAGTGCCCGTATTGCGGCACCGTCTACAAACTCAAGGCCGGCGAGCACCTGCACAGCCATTGAGGCGGGCGAAGATCGGCCTGGCAACAAGCGAGCGAGCGACCAGCCCGATGAAGCCGCATTCGGCATCATCGGCAGGGTTGAAGCACAGGCCGCCAGGGCCAACGGCAGCGAAGCAAGTGTCAATAATTTCATGGGGCTCACTCCCTCGGGTTGGTTATGGCAACTGATGCGCAGCCCGGCGGTAATTGGATGCTGTCCCCTGCAAAATATTCGATGCCCTTCTTACAATGTGGCCTATGCACCGACCCAAAGCCCAGATCGCCGCCCTGCTGGCCTCCCCCGAGGATACCGAGCAGCAGTTTTACGAAGCGCTACAGCAGGGTGATCTGGCGCGCTTGATGGCCGTCTGGTCGGATGAAGACGATGTGTCCTGCGTGCTGCCGGGCGGGCCCCGCGTGGTTGGGGTCGGAGCGATTCGAGCCACCTTCGAGGCGGTCTTTTCACAGGCCAATATTGCGGTCACCCCGGAACGCGTGCGGCGCGTCCAGACCAGCGAGACTGCCATTCATCAAGTGCTGGAGCGCGTCCATGTGGAAGGCCCGCAGGGGCGGCAAAGCGCTTGGGTGATCGCCACCAATGTCTATCTGAAAACCGCGATGGGTTGGCGGCTGGTCGTGCACCATGCCAGCCCAGGCACGCCTCATGACATGCAGGAAGTGGTCGAAGAGCCGGCCACACTGCATTGAACACCGCCGCATTTGCCGCACCGCGCTGGTTGCCTGGTGGCCAGGCCCAAACCATCTGGCCGGCGCTGTTCGCACACCGCCACAACGGCCCCGCCCCCGCCTTCCAACGCCAGCGGCTGACAACGCCCGACGGTGACTTCATTGACGTCGACTGGCTGGACGAGCCTCGCGCGGCGACGGCAGCGGCAAGTCATCAACAGCGCCGGCCGCTGCTGGTCTTGTTTCACGGCCTTGAGGGCAGCTCGCAAAGCCATTACGCCCAGGCCTTTGCCGATGTGGCCCGGGCGCGCGGCTGGGCCTTTGCGATACCGCATTTCCGCGGTTGCTCGGGCGAGCTGAACCTCGCTCCGCGCGCCTACCACTCCGGCGACTTTGAAGAAATCGGCTGGATGTTGAGTCAGTTGAAGGCCGCGCACGACGGCCCGCTGCTGGCCGTCGGCGTCTCACTCGGCGGCAACGCCTTGCTGCGCTGGGCGGAAGAAAACGGCCAAAGTGCCGCCGCCACCGCACGCGCCGTCTGCGCCATTTGCTCGCCGCTGGACCTGGCGGCGTCCGGCCACGCCATCGGCCAGGGCTTCAACCGCCTCGTCTACACCCGCATGTTTTTGCGCACCATGGTGCCCAAGGCCTTGCGCAAGCTGAAGCAGCATCCGGGGCTGTTCGATGGCGAGCGGCTGCGGGCGGTGCGCGACTTGTATGAGTTCGACAATTTATTCACTGCCCCGCTGCATGGCTTTCGCAACACAGAGGATTACTGGGCGCGCGCCTCCGCCAAGCCGCAGCTGCGCCGCATCCAGATTCCGGCCCTGCTGCTGAATGCTCGCAACGACCCGTTTGTGCCCGCTGCCAGCCTGCCGCAGCAAAAGGACGGCGGCCAGTTCGTCACACTATGGCAGCCCGAGCATGGCGGCCATGTCGGCTTTACCCAAGGCCGCCCACCCGGTCAGCTTTTCAGCATGCCGCAGCAGGTCTGCGATTGGCTGATGAAAGCCATTTAGGAGGATTTACGCAAAACCGCTCCAGCGTTGTTCTTCCGCCTTGCCGTACATGCGTACTGTCTTCGGCGTCGTGCCTAGCTGGAACAATTTTGCGTAAATCTCATTTAGGAGTACCCAACAAGCCATGGATGCCATTGTCGAAGCCGCGCTGAAAAAATGGCCGAACGTGCCGCATTGCTACGGTTGGCTGGCGCTGGATGCGCGCGGCGACTGGTATATGCGGGATGAGCGCATCCAGGCCGCTGGCCCGTTCCCGCAGGTCAAGGGCAGCCGCATCGAGCACGAAAAGCTGCGCGACTTCATCAGCCGCAACTACGCCAGCGATGAGCAGGGCTGCTGGTTCTTCCAGAACGGGCCGCAGCGGGTCTATTTGCAACTGCAGGCCGCGCCCTGGACTTACCGGCTGAATGCCAGCCTGTTGCAAGACGGCCTGGTCCACACCCACACCGGCCTGGTTTGCAGCGTCGAGGCCAGCTGGCTGGACGAGCAGGACCGCTTGTTCCTCAGCACGCCGCTGGGACTGGGCCTCGTTCACAGCATGGACATGGATTGGGCTGCGCGGGCGGTGGAGCAAGGCCTGTGGCAACCGCAGACCTGCTCACACGCGCAGCTGCTGGCCGATCACGGTGTGGTGCTGGAGCCGCTGCCGCCCACCCAGGAGCACCGCGATACAGGCGTGCATCGGACGTAAAAAAGCCGACCCAGCGGTCGGCTTTTTAGAGAGCGTGATCAGCTCTATCAGTTGGCGGCAGCTGAGGCAGCAGCGGCCGGTGCCTTCGGCTCATCAAACTTGGCACCACCCTGATTGGACATGTAGACCACGGCGCGGGCGATTTCAAAGTCGCTGAAATCACCGCCGCCCTGGGCACCCATGGCGTTCTTGCCTTTCAAGGCCGAGTTCCACAGAGCGTCGAAACCGGTCTTGACGCGCGGTGCCCAGGCCGCCAGATCGGCCAACTTCGGAGCGCCAGCAGCGCCGGAGACGTGGCAGGCCGCGCATTGCGCCTGAAACACCTGCTCGCCGGTCTTCAGCGTGGCCGGGTTGGACAAATCCTTGATTTCCAGCATGCCGATCGGCTGGATGCGGGCGGCCACGGCCATCGCTTCGAGCGCTTCGCTGCCGGCGGCCGGCTTGGCATCGGTGGTCACGTAGTTGGCCAGCATGATGATCACGATGATGGGCACGACAAAAGCGAACAACACGGCCAAAGCCAATTGCTTCGGCGTTTTGATCGGGCCTTCGTGGGCCTCTTCAGCATGGTCGTGCGCGTGGTCTTGAGTTCCGCTCATGAAATCCTCGTTGGCGTCAGCAGGGTGGCTGCACCCTGGATATAAGCCAAGGAGCAAAGCGCGAGATTATATCGTTGGCAATTACGCCAAAACACGCACTCTCGCGTGGCCGTGGTTTTTACGGACGCTGGCGCGGCACCACCCGAGTTTCCAGCTCGGCGGGCTGGTAATCCGGCAAGAAACGGCAACCCGGCCCGAAGCGGGCTTGCAGTGCCTGGCAACGTGCGGCCACGCTTTGCGGCGTCGGTTGGCGCGCCGCCGATTGAGTCCATGCCAGCAATTCATCGATCAAGGCCGGATAGACCGGATCGCTCAAATAGCTGTGCTCGTGGTCGTCGGTGAAGGTCTGCACTTGATGACCCGCTTGTCCAGCAGCCTGCATCGTGCGGCGGAACTGCGCCTCCAGTTCGACAAAGGCCACCGGGTCGTGGACCGCATGCACGCCCAGCACGGGTACCCGGATGCGGCCGGTCGGGTCGCTGTCCCGCCCAAAACTGGCCACGGCGGCGGGGTCGGCCCGGTAGCGCAAGACCGCGGCGTTCAGCGCCACATCGTCGGCCGAGCCGCTGTACTGCGCGCCGATATTGCCCCAGGGATTGAGCCCGCCGGTACGCTTTTGCACCACCTCCTGAAAGTGCCAGGTGGCCCAGTTCAAATGGCCCAGCACCGAGCGCTCCGGGATGCGGATGACGCGAAGCAGCGTCTGCAGCCGCTGCTGCTGCTCGGCGCTGCGCTGGGCGACCGGCTGACGCAGACCCAGGCAGGCGTCGGCACGCTGCGCCAAGTCGGCCCGTGTCAGCGCCGAGCCCGACGGCAAGCCCATCCACAGCGGGTATTGCGGCTCTTGCGGCAACGGGTGGTTGGCACACAAATATTGGTAGACCACCCGCAGATCGAGGCGGAAATCATAAGAACGCGTGCCGCCCGCCAGCACACCGCTGCTCAACAAGACGCCGTCGTAGGCCGGCGTCTGGCGGTCCGGCCCCACGCCCGCCCCGGGATCAGTTCCGGCATACATCTCGGCCGCTTTGGCCGCCACCCCAGCGCCCCAGGACTGGCCATGCAGGATGGTTCGCTCAGGCTTAGCCACATGGGCGACAAAAATCTGCCGCAGCCGCTCGGTGTCTTCCGCCGCCGCCCGCACCGCCACCCCGCCTTGCCGGAAGGTGGAACCGGCCCAAGCGTGGCCCGCCTTCACCATGATGGCCCAACGCGTCAAGTCCTCAGCGCTGCGTTCGAGCTTCGGGGCACCCAACTCCGGCCCGCCGTGCGCATGCAGCACCAACACGCCGGTCCAAGCCTGCGGCATGGCGATCAGGTAGAAAGCGCCGGCCGAATCTTGCCCGCCGAGACAGCGCGTGTCTGCCGGCAAGCCGCTGGGGCAGGCCCGCTGCGTCGGTGCGAGCTCAGCAACCTCC
>JBIIVZ010000208.1:0-4799 GCA_044339175.1 Roseateles sp. | reverse complement strand
GAGCCTGTCGAAGGACCCGAGCATCCTGAGCTTGCCGAAGGAGAGCCTGTCGAAGGACCCGAGCATCCTGAGCTTGCCGAAGGAGAGCCTGTCGAAGGACTCCCCCGCTTCCGACAACCGTTCGACAAGCTCAGGGCGAACGGTTTCTATCCGAACCGTATTCGATCAATGCTCCAACGAATCAACTGCGCTGCATCGTGGCGCGCAGCACGCTGCTCAGCATGTCCAGGCTCTCGGCCAAATGCGCGCGCGTCTCGACCGACGCACCGCCCTTGGCCAGCGTGTTGCGCAGATCGCTTTGCAACTGCGTCGCCTGCAAGCGCAGCAGCGCGTAGGCATCGGCCATGCCGGGCGCGCCGCCCTTGGTCAGGATCGCCTGCAAGCGCTTCAGATGTTCGCGTTGCAGGTTGCGGCGCATACGGTCGATCTCGGCCCCGCTTTTGAGCTCGCTCCAGATCGAGGTCTGCAAGGTCGCGTAGACCTCGTTCAGCGAGATCAAACCGCGGCGCTGGTTTTCCGGCACATAGGCCGGCAAGTCCATCAAGCGCATCGCCGTGTTGGCGCTCAGCAAACGGTCGAGCGCCACCAACTGCACGCGTGCCACGGCGGCCGGCACATTCAGCGGGCCGCCCCGGTTCCACTCGTTGTAGTCCACCGTCAATGTGGACAAGAACTCGGGCCGGAAGCGGAATGAATCGGTGCTGAACAAGCCGGTCGCCAAGAACTGCAAGGCCTCGCGCTGCTTGGCCGGCTCGACCGGCTTGAAGCTGGCGCGACCGGTGCTGCCGGGCAGATCGCGCAGAGTGTGCATGCCGCCGACATATTTGCCGACCAACTCGGCCGAACGGAACAGCTGGTTGAAGCCGGAGATCAGCGAGCGGCGCTGGCGCAGCGGGTCCTCGCCGGCCTGCGGCTTGCGGTCCTGCACGCGCGCCCACAACTCCTTGGACAACTGCAAGCGCTTTTTGTAATAGGCCAGCGGGTCGTCGCCCAGGTCAAAGCGATTGGCCAACGGGTCCATGCCGTCGTAAGGGCCGACGCCACCCGCGTCGGCATCGTCGGCATAGGCCAGCGCCGGCTCGGTGCTGCGCGCGGCAATGCGGCCCAGCTCGACCGCTTCGGCTCCGACGGCGATCGGCTTGTACGCGTACTCGATCGCCCAATAGTCGTAGGCTCCGAGCGCGCTGTTGTTGAAGCCGCCCTGTGTCTCGCCCTGAGCTGCGATGTTGTAGGCGTTGTAGTCCATCACCGAGCCGGAAATGCCGTTGGCATCGGTGTAGGCCTTGTCCTTCAGCTGCGCTTGCGTGATGGTGGTGGAGGCCTTGAAGTTGTGCTTCAGGCCCAGCGTGTGACCGACCTCATGCATGATCACGTCCTTCACCCGCGCTTGGATGAAGGCATCGGCCTCCGGGCCATCGGGGGCGATGTCGCCGCGTGCTTCCAGCAGGTCGAGCGCAAAGTCCATCTCGGCAGCCGCCTCGTGGGCATAGTTGCAGAGCTCGCCGTTGTGGTTGTGGCTGTTCGGGTTGGCCGCGCCCCAAGCTGGCGCGGGCTGGGATTGAGATTGAGATTGGAATTGGGCCGCACCAAAGCTCACGTCTTCGCTGATGAAAGCACGGCCGCCGCGCACGAACACATCGCTCATGCCGATGTCGGCATCGAGGATTTCACCGGTGCGCGGGTCGTTGTGGCTGGGGCCGATGGCAAAGCCCACGTCGGCACCGACAAACCAGCGCACCGACGCATGGTCGGCGTCCATATTGTCCCAATCCGCATCGTCGGGCTGCTGCTTGGCGACGACGGCGTTCTTGAAGCCGATCTTCTCGAAGGCCTTGTTCCACTCCAGAATGCCGGCCTCGACCGCCGGGCGGTACTTGGGCGGAATGTTCTTGTCCATCCAGTAAGTGATGGGCTGCACCGGTTCCGACAACGCAGCGGCCGGATCGGCCTTTTCGAGCCGCCAGCGCTTGACGAAATGCAGGCGCGGATTCGCCTTGGCGTCATCACCGAGGTTGGTGAAGGACTCCATGAAGTGGCCCAGCCGTGGGTCGGTCAAGCGCGGCTGCATGGCCGTCTCGGGCAAGGCGGCAAAGTTGTAGACAAAGCTGACAAACAGGCTGCGCGGGTCCGGCGTGGCCTGCGGCGGCGTCGGTGCCGGCACGGGCAGCGGCGACGGCACCAGCGGTGGGGCCGGAATGCGCGGCGTGAAGAAGTGCATGCGCGCGGTCAGCGTGCTGAGCTTGGCGTCGGTGCGGGCGGCCTCGAAATAGGAGTTGCTGCGGTCCGGTGCGTAGGGCAAGCGGTAGGCCATCTCCAAGCGCGTCGACAGGCCGGGGATGTCGCCCAGGAACATGGCCGCGTCGATCAACACCGACTTGCGCTCGGGATGCTCGGCACTGGCCACCGGGCCGGCCGCCAGCAAGCTGGGGGAGAACGCTTGTTCAACCGCCAGTTTGGAGCCGCCCTCGGCCCGGAACGCCGTGTTCAGCGCCACCAGTTGGATCTGATTGCCGATGCGCCGCCATTCGACCAAATGGTCCACGCCCATTTGACTGGCGTAGAGGCCACGCTCGCCCACGCCCTTGGCCACGTTGACGGTGAACAAGAAGGGCTTGCCTATCTTGTCCTTGGGGATTTCGAGCCAGACCTTTTCATCCTTGCGCCAGATTGGGAACAGGCCGTCTTGGCTCTTCGCTTCCTTGATCACATCGGCGAACGGCTTGGGCGCGGTCGGATCGACCGGCGGCTTGGGCGCGGCGGCTTGGGCACTTGGCGTTGCTGCACCAAAAGGCGCGGACGCGGCGTTTGGGCTGAAGGCGGCGGCGGCGGCAGGCGGCGTAGTGGCTGGCTTGGTCGCGGCGGGTGGCGTGGCTGCGCAAGCGCTCAACAAGGCGACCGCAGCCGCCAGGCTGGAAAGCTTCAGCAGGCCGGATGGGCTGCCGGGGAATGAGGGCAGAGGTGCCGAAGCATTAGCCGAAGCAGTAGCAGAGAGAGAACTCATTCAAACCGTCCTTGGACTTGTTGGTCAGGCCTGGAAGCCTGAGCGCACGGGATGGCCGTGTGCGAACCTGGGGAATCTGGAGACCCCGCTTGCCGCTGCCCACTTTAGCGGCGCGCAGCAGGGCAAAGCCATCAACTGTCCACTGAGCCCGTATCGACGTCAATGCGGGAAAGCGTCGTTGAGCGCCGTCAATCCCCGCTTCATCGCAGTGACACAGGCGCAGATGGCGGAATGGGCGCGACACTCGCGCCATGCCTGCCACCACCACCCATCTGCTCTATCTGCACGGCTTTCGCTCGTCGCCACGTTCGGCCAAGGCCAGCCGCGTGGCGCAGTGGGTCGCCACAGCCCGGCCAGATTTGGTCTTTGTCTGCCCTCAATTGCCGCCCTCACCTGCTGCTGCGATGGCTTTGATCGAGCGGTTGACGCTGGACTGGCCCAGCACCGGAACGGCCGTGATGGGCAGCTCACTCGGTGGCTTCTACGCCACGGCGCTGGCCGAACGGGCCCGCTTCCAGCGCAGCCAAGTGCTGCTGCTGAACCCGGCGGTGGACCCGGCGCGCGACTTGGCCCACTACATCGGCGAGCAAAGCTGCTGGCAAGACCCGACCGAGCATTTCTTCTTCCGGCCCGAGTTCGTGACCGAATTGCAGGCGCTGAGGCCCGGCGCGTTGAGCCGGCCCGAGCGCTATCTGGCCGTCATCGCTAAGGGCGACGAGGTGCTGGATTGGCGCGAAATGCAGGCCCGCTACACGCCATGCCAGCTCAAACTGCTGGAGGGCAGTGACCACGGGCTGTCCGACTTTGAAGACTATTTACCCGAGCTGACCGGTTTTTTGCGGCTCTGAAAGCGCTATTGAACCGAGGGCCCCGGCCTGTCCCACGGCAACATCAGCGCGAGCAGCAGCAGCTTGTTGAACTCGGGCTCGAAGCGGCTGATGATGGCGTCCGGGTCCGGGCAGAGCTGGCTGTCGGTGATCAAGCCGAACTGCACCGTGCCGGCGTAGCTCAGGATGCTGACGCCCACACCGATATCGCCCGATTGCGGCACCCAGAACAAGGCCCGCTCCACGGTCGATCCGCACAACACCAGCGCCTCGGCCGGGCCAGGCACATTGGTCATCACCGCCGTGGTCTTTTTGGCGAAGATGTTCAACATCAGCTGTTGAACCGGTTTGATCAGCAACCCCGCCACCGACAACAAGCCAAAAGCGAGCACCGGCTGGAAGCTGCCCTTCAGCTCGTTCATGCGTGTCTTCACCAAGTAGAGCCGCTCGATCGGGTTGTCGACCCCGATGGGCAACACCAGCGGCACCAAGCCGAAGCGGTTGCCGAGCTGATGCGTGCGGGCCGGTGGGCGCAAGTTGACCGGCACCATCGCCCGTATCTCCTTGCCCGCGACATCGTCACCCTGGGTTTGCAAATAACCGCCGATCGCGCCCGCCACGCAACTGAGCAACACATCGTTGATCGACACGCCCAGGCCCTTGCTCACCGCTTTGACGGCTTCCAGCGGCAGGCCTTCAGCCCAGGCGACGCATTTGTGCCCAACCGGTTTGCCCTTCAGCCGGGTCGGCGAGTCGTCGGCCATGAAGGCAAAGGCAGCGATGTCGTTGACCGCTTGATAGCCGAGCCGGGCCAGATCCACGCCGCCGTCGACCGGATGCGGTGGGTGGTTCCAGGTGTCCACCGACTTGGCCATGCCGCTGCCAATCAGGTGGATGGCCTTGATCGCCAGATCGGAGACCGGCCGCAGGAGGGTATCGGTCAGCCAGTCGCTGTCGTCACGGGGCTGTTG
>JBIIVZ010000207.1:0-4804 GCA_044339175.1 Roseateles sp. | reverse complement strand
TGGCGGTGCTGAGCTCGCTGGCCGGCAGCGCCTACTGGCCCGACTTTCGCGGGGCCATCCTGTTTTTGGAGGAGGTCAACGAATACATCTACCGCGTCGACCGCATGCTGTCCACGCTGCGTCTGGCCGGTGCCTTCGACCAACTGGCCGGCGTGGTTTTGGGCAAATTCACAAAATGCGAGCCCGGCGACGGCTTCGGTACGCTGACGTTGGACGAGGTGTTCGACGACTATTTCAAGCCGCTCGGTGTGCCGGTTTTTCGCGGCGCGATGATCGGCCACATCAAACGCAAACACACGCTGCCGGTCGGCGCTGTGGTGGCAATGGACGCCGACGCCGGCACGCTGCAACTGCTCGCCCCGGCGGTGCTGTAGGGCGGGTCATGACCCGCGTCTGGTCGGGACCACGGCCTTCGTCGGGGGCATCAATCGCGGATCCAGGCCCGCCCGACGTGGCCTCAAGCGGGTCAGACCCGCTGCGCCGCCTTCGCTAATACTTGACTGGCCAGCAACTCGGAGCCGACCGAGCGGTCCAGCGACGAGCGCGACAGGCCGGACTGCGCATAGTGCATGTTCTCGTACAACTCGGCCGCCGCCGGGTAGGCATTGAGCACGGCGCTGACAGCCTCGGCCGGCAGGTCTTGCGTCAGCGCGAGCTGTAATTGCTGCACCAGCGCGCGGTATTGTTCGGCCCCAACCGACGCACGGCTGTGCTCGACACGGTCGAGCAAGCGAGCCAGCGCAATCACGGTTTCAAGGCGACTCCTCAGGGATTCGATCAACGGTGCGGACATGAGGTTCTCCAACAGCGGGCCCGACACAAGCGAACCCATACCCTCCAGTTATGGGCAGAGGGCGGAGGTTCAAGCTCAGCAACCGAAATCTGTCGCGGGATGCCGGCGCTTCCCGTAGGGCGGGTCGTGACCCGCGTCTGTCCGGGGCAACGCCCGTCGCCGTCCGCTCGCGGGTCCAGACCCGCCCTACGTTCGTTTAACCGAGCTTGACCGGCACAAAAATCTTGCTGTCGCCGCGCTGAATCAGCAGCGCCACCGACTTGCCGGACTTGGCCACCACATCGCGCACTTGCTCGGCCGACTGCACTGGCCGGCCGTTGATGGCCAGCAGCAGGTCACCGGCGGCGATGCCGGCGCGGGCGGCCGGGCCGTCGGCCTCTTCCACCACCAAGCCGACCAGGCCGCCGACGCTGCGCGCTTCCTCCTTGGTCAGCGGCCGCAGGGCCAGGCCCAAGCGGCCTTGCGGACCTTCGGCCTCGTTGGCATTGGCCTGCTTCGAGTCAGCCTCGGCCCCGCCCAGCTTGACATCAAGCGTCTGCGCTGCATGGTCGCGCCAGATCTTCAGCTTGACTTGCTCGCCCGGCGCGGACAAACCGATCATGCTGGACAGTGAGCCCGAGCGAACGATCGCTTCGCCGTCCACTTCGGTGATCACATCACCCGGCTTCAAACCGGCGCGTGCGGCGGCGCTGTTCGGCATCACTTGAGCCACCAGCGCACCGTCCGGGCGCGGCATGCCGAACGAGTCGGCCAGCGTTTGGTTCAAGTCCTGCACGCTGACACCGAGCCGGCCATGCTGGGCGCGGCCGGTGGCGACGATCTGGTCCTTCACCTTCAGCGCCACGTTGATCGGGATGGCAAAGCTCAGGCCCTGATAGCCGCCCGACTGCGAGTAGATCTGCGAATTGATGCCGACCACCGCACCGCCGCCGTCAAACAGCGGGCCGCCGGAATTGCCCGGATTGACCGCAGCATCGGTCTGGATGAAAGGCACCAGCGCATCGTTCGGCAAAGACCGGCCCTTGGCGCTGACGATGCCCTGCGTGGCGCTCTGCTCCAGACCGTAAGGTGCGCCGATGGCCAGCACCGGGTCGCCCACCTCCAGCAAGCGCGGGTCGCCCAGCCGCACCGTCGGCAAGTCCTTGGCCTGGATGCGCAGCACGGCAATGTCGGTCGCCTTGTCCACGCCCAGCACCTTGGCGGAAAACTCGCGTCGGTCGCTCAGCTTGACGGTCACTTCCTTGGCTTCATTGACCACATGGGCGTTGGTCAGGATCAAACCGTCGCTGCTGATGATGAAACCCGAGCCCTGGCCGCGGAACGGTTGCGACGGCTGCGCCTGTTGGCCACGGCCGTGTGGCGGCGTGCCCGGCATACCGGGCATGCCACGGAAGAACTGGGAAAACGGGTCGGCCTCGGCTTCGGCGGCACCCTGCTCTTCACGGCTGACCTTGTGCATGCCTTCCACCGTGACGCCGACCACGGCCGGGCCGGCTTGTTTGACGATGGCGCGGAAATCCGGCACCCGGTTGGCGGCCAAGTAGGGCACGGCGGCCGGTGCATTCGGCCCGTTCAAAGCCGTCGCGGCCCCTGGAGCGGCTGAGCCAGCAGATGCGGCTGGCTGTGCCGCGCTGTGGTCCGACTTCACCAGCCATTGGGGCAAATTCAGGCCAGCAGCTGTACCACCCGCCACCAAGCCCGCAATCAGCAGGGCAGCATTCAAGGGTTTGATCGTCATGGCAACTCTCCAACATCAATGCGGCGGAATATGCCGCTTGGTGTGCAGGATAAGGTGCGTCGGTTAACGCTGAATTAGGCCAAAGTTAGGCCAAAGTTAGGGCTTCCACAGCGCGGGGAAAGCTCAAGCTGACCCGCAGCCCGCCCAGCGGTGAATCGCTCAGCGTGATCTGCGCGCCATGTTGCGCGGCCACGCCGCGCACGATGGCCAGGCCCAGACCGGAGCCGGCGGTGCTGCCGGGGTTGCGGCGATAAAACCGGTCGAATACCCGCTCGCGCTCGGCTGCCGGAATGCCCGGGCCGTTGTCGTCCACCTGCAGCAGCGGCGGTGCGCCTTCATGGCCTGGGCTGACGCGCAGCTCGACCCGGCCGGCAGGCGGGCCGTAACGCAGCGCGTTATCCACCAAGTTGCGCACCAGCGCCGCCAGCGCGGCCGGCTCGCCCCGCACCAGCACCGGCGCATCGGCCTGCAAGCTCAACTCGCTGCCTTGCAAAAGGGCAAAGGGCACGCAATCGGCCATCACGCCGCGCACCAACTCGCTCAGGTCCAGCGGCTGCAAGGCCTGCGCGGGCCCGCCCGGCTCGGCACGTGCCAGCGCCAGCAGCTGTTCGACCAACCGGGCCGCACGCTCGATGCCGGCGGTCAATGCGGCCATCGCCTCGGCGCGGCCGGCGGCGTCGGGCGCACGTTGCAGCAACTGCGCTTGCAGCTTCAAGGCGGTCAGTGGCGAGCGCAACTCGTGCGCGGCGTCAGCGACAAAGGCGCGCTGTTGCTCCAGCGACGCACCCAATCGCTGCAGCAGCCCGTTCAAGGCACTGACCAGCGGTGCCACTTCATCGGGCAGGCCGGCGCTGGGCAACGGGGCCAGCGACTGCGCATCGCGTTGCCCCACCTCGGCGGCCACCGTGCGCAGCGGTGCCACCGTCAGCGCACTGAGCCACCAGCCCAGCACAGCCAGCAGCGGTGCCAGCCAAGCCAGCGGCATCACCGTACGGAGGGCGGCAGCCGCTGCCAAGCGCTGGCGAATCAGCACCGGCTGGGCCACTTGAATGATGCGGTCCGGCGTGACCACGCTGTAAGTGCGCCAGACCTGCCCGGCCACATTGATCTCAGCCAAGCCCAGCAGCGCGCGCGCCGGCAGATTGTTGTGGTCCCGCGAGGCGTAAATGCTGCGCCCGTCGACGGTCCATATCTGCACGACAAAGTCCAGCTCCCCATCGGTCAAGACGCTGGCTTGGCTGGGCGCGATTTCACCTTGGTCGCGCAGCGCCAGCGCCATCTGACGCAGTTGGTAATCGAACAGCGTTTCGGACTCGGCCCGCACGCTGTGATACGTGCTGGCCCCCATCACCAGCGCGGCTGCTGCCAGCAGCAGCAGCAGCGTCAGCAGCAGCCGGGCCCGCATCGAATTCAGGCTCACGCTGCGCCCTCACCACTGCCGGCGTTGCCAGCCCCCCCCGGCTTGCCAACGTAATAGCCGACGCCGCGCACGTTGTGGATGAAGTCGGCCCCCAGCTTGCGGCGCAGTTGGTGGATGTAGACCGACACCGCGTTGCTCTCGATCTCTTCGCCCCAGCCGTACAAACGGTCTTCCAATTGGGCGCGCGACAGCAGCGCGCCGGGCCGCAGCAGCAGGGCCTCCAGCACCGCCAGCTCGCGCGCCGACAGCAGCACCGGCTGGCCTTCCAGCGTGACTTGGCGGGTCGCCGGGTCCAGCGTTACCGCGCCAAAGGACAGCAGCGGCTGGACACGCCCGGTGTGGCGGCGCAGCACCGCGCGGATGCGGGCATTCAGCTCATCCAGCTCGAACGGCTTGACCAGATAGTCGTCGGCACCGCTGTCCAGGCCCTTGACCCGCTCGCCCGGCGCGTCGCGGGCGGTCAGCACAATCACCGGCGTGTTGTCTTGGCGTGCCCGCAGCGCACGCAGCACGCTCAAGCCGTTCTCGGCCGGCCCAGGGGCCTGACCCGCCGCAGCGAGCGACACAGGCGGGCCGCCGGCCGGCAAACCCAAGTCCAGCAGCAGCAGGTCGAAGCGCTCGCTGGCCAGCGTGGCGTGCGCCGCGCTCAAGTCGCGCACCCAGTCCACCGCATAGCCTTCCATCCGCAAGGCGGCGCGCAGGCCCTCACCAATCATCAAATCATCTTCAACCAGCAGCAGGCGCATCGGGGCTCACCGTTCTAAAAACAGGGCAGGAAAACAGCAGCGGCAGCGTCATGGTTGGCCCGCCACCCACTCGACCAGTGCATCCAGCGCCGGTCGGCCTTGGGCCA
>JBIIVZ010000206.1:0-4815 GCA_044339175.1 Roseateles sp. | reverse complement strand
CAGAGTGGTTGGCCGTTCAATCGATGCGCTGCGACTTCAGCTGCAAGACATCCAGCGGGCGCACATCGGCCGCTTCATTGCCCCAGTTGTTGCGCACAAAGCTGGCCAGCGCGGCCATTTCGGTGTCGCTCAGCCGGCCGGCAAATGGCGGCATGCCGAAGGGCCTGGGGTTACCGGCCGTGGCCGGGGCAAAGCCGCCGCGCTGGATGATGCGCAGCAGATTGGCCGGGTTGTGCATCACCACCGAGCGGTTGCCGGCCAGCGCCGGGTAGGCACCAGGCACGCCTTGCCCCTGCTCGCCGTGGCAACTGGCGCAGTGGTCGGCGAATAGTTTGCCGCCCAGCTCACGCAAGGCCAGTTCGGGCCGGCGGTAGGTCGGTGGGGGCGCAGGGGTGCTGTGCTGTGGCAGGCTTTGCAGGTAGTTGGCCATGGCGCTCAGGTCGGCCTCATTCAGATGCTGGGTGCTGCCCAGAATCACCTCGCCCATCGGGCCCAGTGCGCTCGCCTCTGCTCCTGCTTGGAAAGTTGTGCCCGTCTTCAGCCATTGCCGCAGTGCCTGGGGCGACCAGCCGGCCACACCGGCTTCGGCCTTGTCGTGCAGCGACGGGGCATACCAGCCCAGCGCATCCAGCATGCCGCCGGAAAAATCGTCCAGCCCTGCCGTGGCACCCAGGCTGTTGCGGGTGGCGTGGCAGGCGTTGCAGTGGCCCAGGCCCTGGCTCAGGTAAGCGCCACGGTTCCACTCGACGCTGCGCTTGTCGTCGTTTTGATAGACGGCCGGACGAAAGTAGAGCGCCCGCCACACGGCCAGGGCCGGTTGCGTGTCGTAGGGAAAGCGCAGCTGATGCGGCCGGTTCGCTTGGGACACGGCGGGCAGCGAGCGCAGGTAGGCAAACAGCGCATCTGCGTCGACACGGCTGACCAGCGCGTAGTTGGTGTAAGGAAAGGCGGGGGTGAGCAAGCGGCCGTCGCGGCCACGGCCGTTGTGCAGCGCCGCCCAGAAGTCGTCCGCGTTCCAGTGGCCGAGGCCGGTGGCTGGGTCGGGCGTCAGGTTGGAGGTGAAGACACTGCCGAACGGCGTGGGAATGACCCGCCCGCCGGCAAAGGGCGCACCGCCGCGTGCGGTGTGGCAGCCCATGCAATTGCCGGCGCGGGCCAGATACTCCCCGCGCGCCAGCAGGGCGGGTGTCGCTGTCTGGGCTGCCGATGCTTTCGGGTCGCTGCGAGGACTCTCGTCGAGATGGTTCAGAAAATAGACGCCGGCCAGCAGCAATAGCAGGCTGCCCGCCAGGCCGACCCAAACGCGCCGCCAGGTGGCGGGCTTCATTGCAGACCTCCGCATTTCATCGGCAAGTCGGCCGGCAGTTGGGTCGCAGGTCTGGCGTCGGCGGGCATGGGCTGGGCCGCCAGCCATTGGGAGATGGCGTTGATCTCTTCTTCCTTCAACTGTTTGGCAATGTGGGCCATGCAGTCGGGTGCGACGGCTTGGCGCTGGCCGCTGCGCCAGGCACCCATCTGCCCGTTCACATAGTCGCGCGGCAGGCTCAGCAAGCCGGGGATGAAGGGCTGGACGCCGGTCAACTGCTGGCCGTGGCACTGCACGCAGGCCGGCAGTTGGCGGGCGGCGTCGCCGTTAAAAATGAGCTGGCGGCCGCGCTCCAGCAACGGCGCTGGCAGCGTGGCGGCTTGCGGCGGCGGATAGGGCAGCTTCAGCCCGGCGAAGTAGCCGGCCAACTCGTTCAGGTAGGCCCCGCTCAGCGGGTCCACCAGATCGCTCATCAAGCCGTAGTGGCGTCGGCCATCGCGAAAATTCAGCAACTGCTTGTACAAATAGCCCTGCGGCTTGCCGGCCAAGCGCGGGTAATAGCCGTCAGCGGCGGCCCGGCCTTGCTGGCCGTGGCACAGCGTGCAGGCTTGCGCGCGCTGGGCGATCGTGTCTTCGAACGGGGCGGCTTGAGCTTGAGTTTGGGCCTGGGCTTGGATGCCACCACCGGCCAGCAACATGGCCAGCAGGATGGATTGAAGGATGCGTTGCAGATGGATAGGCATGCGCTCCATCATGCCGCGTGGCGTGCGCCAAAAATCGCCGAACCGACGCGCACCAGCGTGGACCCTTCCGCAATCGCCGCTTCCAGGTCGGCGCTCATGCCGATGGACAGGGTGTCGAGCGCCAAGCCTTCGGCGATCAGCGCTTGCTGCAACAGAGCCAGCGCGCGGTGAGGCAAGCGTTGTGCGGCCAGGTCGGTGGCCGGTTCGGGCAGCGCCATCAAGCCGCGCAGTCGCAGCCCCGGCAGCGCGGCGACGGCGTGGGCCAGTGCAGCCACTTCAGTCGGCAGCAGGCCGCTTTTGCTCGCTTCACCGCTGATATTGACTTGCAAGCAAATGTTCAGCGGCGGCAGTTCGGGCGGGCGCTGCTCGGACAGGCGCTGGGCGATCTTCAAGCGGTCAACGCTGTGCACCCAATCGAACTGCTCCGCCACCGCGCGGGTCTTGTTGCTCTGCAGCGGGCCGATCAAATGCCATTCGATGGCGCTGCGCAACGCGGCCAGCTCAGCAATCTTGTCCAGGCCTTCTTGAACATAGTTTTCGCCAAAGCGGCGCTCACCGGCGGCAAAGGCCTGGCGCACCGCCTCAGCGGGGAAGGTTTTGCTGACCACCAGCAAGGTGACGCTTTGCACGGGCCGGTGTGCTGCGGTGCAGGCGGCGGCGATGCGCGCGTGCTGTCGTTCAATGTTCGCTGCGATCGTCGCCATAATGCTTCCATGGATATCACTCAATTGCTGGCATTCTCGGTCAAGAACAAAGCCTCGGACTTGCACCTGTCGGCCGGGCTGCCACCGATGATTCGGGTACACGGGGATGTGCGGCGCATCAATGTCGAGGCACTGGATCACCGTCAAGTGCATGACATGGTGTACGACATCATGAATGACACGCAGCGCAAGGTTTATGAGGAAACGCTGGAGATCGACTTCTCGTTCGAGATCCAGGGCTTGGCGCGCTTTCGCGTCAACGCCTTCAATCAGAACCGCGGTGCCGGGGCTGTGTTTCGCACCATTCCGTCCAAGATCTTGTCGCTGGAACAGCTGAACGCGCCGAAGATCTTTGCCGAACTGGCGCTGCGCCCGCGCGGCTTGGTGCTGGTGACCGGGCCAACCGGCTCGGGCAAATCGACCACGTTGGCGGGCATGGTCAACCACTTGAACGAGAACGAATATGGTCACATCCTGACCATCGAAGACCCGATCGAGTTCGTCCACGAGTCGAAGAAAAGCCTGATCAATCAACGCGAAGTCGGCCCCCACACGCTGAGCTTTGCGAACGCGCTGCGCTCGGCCTTGCGAGAAGACCCGGACTGCGTGCTGGTCGGTGAAATGCGCGACCTTGAAACCATTCGGCTGGCGCTGACGGCCGCCGAAACCGGCCACTTGGTGTTTGGCACGCTGCACACCAGTTCGGCCGCCAAAACGGTGGACCGCATCGTCGACGTGTTCCCCGCAGCCGAAAAGGAAATGGTGCGGGCGATGGTGTCCGAGTCGCTGGTGGCGGTGATCTCGCAAGGGCTGTGCAAGCTGAAGGACGGCACCGGCCGGGTCGCGGCGCATGAAATCATGTTGGGTACCTCGGCCATTCGCAACCTGATCCGCGAGAACAAGGTGGCGCAGATGTATTCATCCATCCAGACCGGCAACAGCCAGGGCATGCAGACGCTGGACCAAAACCTGACCGACTTGGTCCGCCGCAACATCATCTCGCCCAGTGAAGCCCGCTCGAAAGCGAAGTTTCCGGACAATTTCCCAGGTTGATCGCCCGCACAATCATCGGCACTGCCACGTTAATTTATTGAAACCCTGCGGGGTGGAGCGACAGCATGGAACGCGACCAAGCGACGAAATTCATCAACGACCTGCTGCGCCTGATGGTGTCGCGCAAGGGCTCAGACCTGTTCCTGACGGCCGACTTTCCGCCCGCCATCAAGGTGGACGGTAAGGTCACCAAGGTGTCGCCGCAGCCGCTCAGCAGCCAGCACACCTTGCAGTTGGCGCGCGCCATCATGAACGACAAGCAGGCGGCCGAGTTCGAGCGCAGCAAGGAGTGCAATTTTGCGATTTCGCCGCAGGGCGTGGGGCGCTTTCGGGCCAATGCTTTTTTGCAGCAAGGCTCGGTGGGCTTGGTATTGCGGACCATTCCGTCCACCTTGCCGACGATTGCGTCGCTGGAGTTGCCGCCGATTTTGCGCGAGGTGGTGCAGGCCAAACGCGGCCTGCTGATCGTCGTCGGGGCGACCGGTTCGGGCAAAAGCACCTCGTTGGCCGCGCTGGTGGACGAGCGCAACGAGACCACGTTCGGCCACATCATCACGGTCGAGGACCCGATCGAGTTCGTCCATCCGCATAAGAACTGCATCGTCACCCAGCGAGAAGTCGGCATCGACACCGACAGTTGGGAGATGGCATTGAAGAACTCGCTGCGCCAGGCACCGGACGTGATCTTGATGGGAGAACTGCGCGACCGTGAAACGATGGAGCACGCGGTCGCCTTCGCCGAAACCGGCCATTTGTGCATGGCGACGCTGCATGCCAACAGCGCTAACCAAGCGCTTGATCGCATCATCAACTTCTTCCCGGAAGAGCGGCGCAGTCAGTTGTTGATGGATTTGTCATTGAACCTGCGGGCGCTGGTGTCGCAGCGCCTGCTGCCGCGCCGCGAAGGCAAGGGCCGGGTGGCGGCGGTGGAAATCATGCTGAACACGCCGTTGGTCTCGGACTTGATCTTCAAGGGCGAGGTCAGCGAGATCAAGGAGGTCATGAAGCG
>JBIIVZ010000377.1:0-3352 GCA_044339175.1 Roseateles sp. | reverse complement strand
TCGCTCGGCTCATTGCCTCACTCACCGGCGCTTCGTTTGCGCGAGCCAAGAGCGTTGCCGAAGGCGGTGGCGCGGCGGGCGACGCTATGGCGGGACAATGAGGCGACGACCATCTATAGGTCGATGACGAGGCACATCAGAAAGCATGTCGCGCGAGGTGCCGAGCCGTTCGCGATTGAATTCATGATCAAGCCGAATCCATTGGAGATCGCTCGCACGATGCAGGGCAATCGCCAGGCTATGGTGGCATTCGCCGAGTTGCTGTTCCACCAATGCATGGAGCGATTTGCCATGCGGCGTCGTTGGCCTTATCGGAGCCCACATATTGACGGAGGGCGGCTGCAAGACCACCTGGAAGAGCCGGCCATCGAGGCGGGCCACGAGGAAGCTCAGGGACTCTCTCCCGAAGCCAAAACTTGGGTCACCCGCCAAGCCGCTGCGGCGATGGTCACACACGCATGGCGCCGAGCTCAAGGCATAGCCTTGGCGGCTGTTCGCAATGGAATTGCCGACTGGCAGAGTGCCAACGAGGTGTACTTCAGCACACTTTCCTTCCCGCGACCTGGCGAACCTTTATGCAACTGGTATTCAGCTCCACCACCCTTCCAGGTGACTTGGGCTACATCTTTTGCAGGTGGGAGGCTGCGTTTTGTTAGCAGCCCGGCTACCAGCCGCATCGGCTGGACATTGTCTGCCACAAGCAAGACCACCCGCGTACAGGCTTGGCTGGTCGCCGATTCGAAACGCAGGGCAGAAGTTGACGCAGCTTGTCGAGGTCCAAGTTTGACTTGGACTTTAGGTGAAGGGTGGCAGGTACTTGAGGCTGCTCACCCAGGAGTCAGTGGTGTGAAACGGCACCGACTCTTCGGTTTGAAACTCCCTGACGCCAAGTTCTGGTTGTTCACTGCCGACGGTCGATTCGTGGCAAGGTCATGTGAGTCCAAAATCCAGGCTTTTGGCGCGACCCCACGCGAAGCCATCAACGGCTTGCGTACAGCACTGCGGCAACACCGGCGGCAGTACGGACCCGGCGAGACAATCGCAAAAATCTCGGAAATATCTACAACGCCATGCCGACTTGACCTAGAGCGTGAGCTCGACATGCTGGTGATGCAGTCCCTGTATTCGTGTGGGTTCTGGAAAGGAGCTTGGCGATTCAATAGCGTCGCCGTTGCGTATTTGAACAAGGACCGCCGCCTCGCCGTGGAAGGGCGTAGTCAAGCTCTGCCATAGCTCGCGGGCTTCCGCTCACCAGCACAAGGTGCTAGATTGGAGGTGAGACTCGCAGCGCTGGACCGGCAACGTCCCGAACACAACTCACCGCAGCACTTTCGAGAAAACGCAATGTTTGAAGTATTCGTGCTCAATGTGAGCGATGGCCTGCATGCCGCTTTCGCTCGCGCCTGGCGGCGGCCGTCTGATCGTGCCAGCGAATCAGGCGACAACTGGGCCGTGCGCGAGGCGCCGTCGGGGCAGTTGCATTGAGTTCGATGTACCGGTGGGCCGGTGTGGGGGTCGTGGCGCTGGCACTGGCAGGTAGTGGGTTGAAGTGGTGGCTGGAAGAGAGGGCCCAGCAGCAGCCAGGGGCGACCCAAGGCGGCATAGTTTCGGCGGGTCGAGCAGGCTCAGGGGCCACTGACTCGCAGCCTTCGGCGATTGGGGCTCGGGCCCGCCTCGACGTGTCGCCGAGACCGGGCAAATCCGCTCCGCCACTTTCGGCACGGGCCTTGCGCATGCAGGCGGATTGGTGCGGGTTCGGTGCAGCCGAGTCAAGTCGCGAAGAGCAAGCTCTGACCACAGGCAAGGGCCAGGACAGGCCTGCCGACTTGGCGGCACTGGCTCAAACCGATGGTCAGCAAGTCCTGGCGCTAGCCCGCAAGGATGTGCTGCGACAGTGGGTCCAAGCCTTACGCCGACGCGGCGATTTGCGCTCGGTAGCCTTGGCCGAGTACCTCGGCACGGGTGACGACGCGAGTCCGGACGAACTGGCGGGCAATCGGGCACGGCTGCAGGCTCTGGCCAGCACGTCCACGGATCCGATGGTGACGGTCCTGGCTCTGCGGCGTCCTTGCAAGCTCGGAGCCTGCCGTAATATCGAAGCGTCTCAATGGTCGCGCCTGGAGCCCGAGAACCTGCAGGCTTGGCTGACGCTGGCAGGTACACCTGGCCATTCGCCGGACTACCTATTGGAGCGAATGGCCGCCGTCGGGCGCTATTCGAGCAGTTACCAACAGGAGGCCGGCATCCTGCTGCTGAGCTTGCTGAAGGCCAACGCGCCGGGGCTTGAAAACCAGGTTGAGTCGGATCTGCTCACCGGAGTTCTGGCTGCCTGGGCCATACCGCCTTTTGCACCGCTGACTGCCGCCTGCCGCAATCCCAGGAAGGACGCCACGACGGCGTCGCGTTGCGAAGCCGTGGCCGCCGCATTCTGGTCCGGAGGAAACTTGTTGGATAGAACCATAGCGCTGAGCGTAGCGGGGAACGTGGTGCCGAATGGGGCCAGTCAGCGGGTGGTGTGGGAGGGTCGAGCCCGGGAATACGAGGCGGTGCGGTTTTACGAGGATGACCGCGTTGGGCGCATGTCGGCCGAATTGCCCAGCGATACGACGTCAGCATGGACTTGTGACGTCCTGCCAATTGCGCGCAAGTGGGCGCGCGAATTTGCCGAGCGCAGTGACTGGGATCGTGCCCGCGCCGAGCTACAGACGAATGGTGCAGACTTAAACGAGTTAGCCCGGCAATGGCGGCAGACCCAAGGGCGCTCGGCGTTGGAGCGGCCTCGGCAGACTGCCCCAGCAGCTTCTGCGCCGGGCTGAATGCCGTCGACGGCAAAATCTGCGGGCGGTCACAGCCACCCGGTCGTGCCGCCGGACTACAGAGAGCAAGGGCGCCCCAGGCCGACGGAAGTAAGAGAACCTACAAGAGGCTTGGTGCGAAGCCAACTCGGGGCAGTAGCCTTGGATCTCCGAGCCGACGACCGGTGCACCATTCATTGAGTGGTGAAAGGCGTAGCTGGGGGGTGTGCTGTCCGCGCCAGCTGATAGCATCAAATTTAGTTGCAGACTGGCATCAAATTTAGTTGCGCAGACGGGGTCTCGAGGGTGCAAAAATTTTTTCACTCTAAACAGCACATGGATTATTCCTATAATTCATGTACAGTTAAAATCACGGTAACGCCCAAAGGCCAAAATCAGGTAAGGCCAAAGCAAGCAAAAACCAAGGCCTGACAAGCACTTAGGGCGAGGCCGCAAACCCCCAAGCCCGCCGCTGAAGGCCAAACCGCCCTGCCCCTCCCACACCGGCATGAACGCCGACCACCGGCCAAGAGCCTGCTGCCATGAACAACACCCTT
>JBIIVZ010000205.1:0-4841 GCA_044339175.1 Roseateles sp. | reverse complement strand
GTTCAGATCGGCTTCGCAACCGGGCTCCAAGCCGCTGCCGTCCTGCGACTTGCTGCAGCTCCACCAAAAATCCTGCGTGGCGCTGAGCTGCTCGTCCACCCACCACTGGATGCGGCCCGGCGTCCATTCGACCGTGTAGACATGCCAGTCGCCGACGGTGCTGCCGCCCGGCAAGTCGTGGGTGTGAGTGACCAAGTGGCGCTTCGGAAAGCTCGACCCAAAATGCAGGCTGCTGAGTACCGTGCCCGGCTGGTCGCCGATGATTTCCATCACATCGATTTCGCCCGACGCGGCCCAGCCGCCGTACTTGTCCTCCAGCGGCAACAACCACAGCGCCGGCCACAAGCCCTTGCCGGACGGCACCTTGGCGCGGAACTCGAAGCGGCCGTATTGCTGCGCGAACAGCGCCGTGCCGTCACGGCTGCGAGTTTTCAGGCGCGCCGAGGTGTAGCCGCAGCCGTGCAGCGGCTCCTTCAGCGCGCGCAAGGTCAACAGCCCGTCCTTGACCATGGCGTTGTCAGGTTCGCGGGTGTAGTACTGCAACTCTTCATTGCCCCAGCCGTCTATCCACTGGTGGCTGCGGTAGTCGAAAAAGCCGTTACCGACGTCGAAATCCCATTTCGTCGGGTCGATCCGGTCGCCCTCGAACTCATCGCTCCAGACCAGGGTCCAGCCGTCGGCGTCGGCCGATACCGATGCCGATACCGATGCCTCTGCACTCACCAGCGCATCCGCATCCGCCTGCGCCGCAGCATCCGCCAGTACCGCCGTCATGACAGCAAGCCGCCAGCGGCGTCAAAGCCGAGCGCCCAGGCGGCATCGGGCAACAAGCCAAGCTGCTGCCCGGCCTCGCAATGGTTGTGTTCTGTGCCGACCTTGGCGTTCAGCAACTCGGCCACGCCGTCAACGCGCAAATGGATGATGGAGGAATCGCCCAGATGCTCGGCCAACTCGACGCGCGCCGGTATGCCCTGGCCGGCCGGCAGCAGCCGCAGGTGCTCGGGCCGCAGGCCGACCTTGTGGACCTTGCTGCCGCTCTGGCCTGTCAGCATCGCCCACAGCGCTTGGTGATCCGGCGCCGCCGCAGCGGCCGGCCGCTCGATGAAGTTGATGCGCGGTGCGCCGATGAAGCCGGCCACGAACACATTGGCCGGGCGGTTGTAGAGCTCCAGCGGCGCGCCCAACTGCTCGACGATGCCTTTGTTGAAGACGGCGATACGGTCGCCCATCGTCATCGCCTCGACTTGGTCATGGGTCACGTAAATCATCGTCGTGCCCAGCTCCTTGTGCAGGCGGGACAACTCGATACGCATATTCACCCGCAGCGCCGCATCCAGATTGGACAGCGGCTCGTCGAACAAAAACACCTTGGGCTTGCGCACGATGGCCCGGCCGATGGCGACGCGTTGGCGTTGGCCGCCGGACAACTCCTTGGGGAAGCGCGCCAGCAAATCGGTGATGCGCAGGATCTCAGCCGTGCGCGCCACCTGCTCGTCGCGCTGGGCGCGCCCCACGCCGGCCATCTTCAAAGCAAAGCCCATGTTCTCGGCCACGGTCATGTGCGGGTACAGCGCATAACTCTGGAACACCATGGCGGCACCGCGATCGGCCGGGCGCAAGTCGTTGGCGCGCACGCCGTCGATCAGGATGTCACCGCCGGTGACACTTTCCAGCCCGGCAATCATGCGCAAGGTGGTGGACTTGCCGCAGCCGGACGGGCCGACAAAGACCAGGAACTCGCCCTCCCTCACCTCCAGATCAACGCCCTTGATGACATCAACCTTGCCGTAACTCTTGCGGATGCCCCGCAGTGAAACCTGTCCCATCGCTGTCTCCTCTTATTTGACCTGGCCATGACCGGGCAACGCCGGCACCCGGCTTTCCGCTCGGCTCGGCTCAGACGGGCTTGCGCTGCCGGCGCTGCGCACGCCGCTGCTGCAGAAAATTGCGATACCAGAGCGCGCTGTCCTTCAACGTGCGCTGCTGGGTGGCGTAGTCGACATGCACGATGCCGAAACGCTTTTCATAGCCGGACGCCCACTCGAAGTTGTCCATCAAGCTCCAGACCATGTAGCCAGCCATCGGCACACCCTGGCGTATCGCTTCGGCCACGGCCGAGATGTGGCGGGCGATGTAGTCGGTGCGCTGGTGGTCGTGGATGCGGCCGTCTTCCAGCCTGTCCTTGAACGCACCGCCGTTCTCGGTCACGTAGAGCGGCGGCACGGCGTAGTCCTGATGCAGGCGCACCAGCAACTCGGTCAGGCCTTCGGGGTAGACCTCCCAGCCCATGTCGGTCACTTCACGGCCGCTGCTGTGCACGTCCCACGGCTCGGCCGCGCTGACGACCGAGCGCGAGTAGTAGTTGACGCCCATGAAGTCCATTGCGGTGGCGATGATCTGCAGGTCACCGGCCTCGACCTTCGGGCCGTCCGCGCCGAGGTCGTCGAGCACGTCCTGCGGGTAGCGGGCCTTGAACAAGGGCTCCAGGTACCAGCGCAACAGGCGTCCGTCTTCCAGCACGGCCTTGGCCTGGTCGGCGTCGGAGTCGGTGGCCGGGTGCATCGGCGACAAATTCAGCACCAGCCCCAAGCGCGCTTTGCAGCCCTGTGCCCGCAGGGCCTGCAGCGCCATGCCGTGGCTCAGCAGCAGATGGTGGGCTGCTTGTATGGCGGTGGCGCGGTTCTTGATGCCGGGCGCAAACACGCCGTTCTCGTGGCCCAGCACCGCCATCACCCAAGGTTCGTTGTGGGTGGTGATGGAGGCGACACGGTCGCCCAGGCGGGCGGCAATGCCCTGGGCGTATTCGACAAAGCGGTGCACGGTGTCGCGGTTGGCCCAGCCGCCGCCGGCCTGCAATTCGTCCGGCAGGTCCCAGTGATTCAGCGTCAGATAGGGCTGGATACCGCGCGCCAAAAGGCCATCGACGAGACGCTCATAAAACGCCAGGCCGGCCTCGTTCCAAGCGCCCGCACCGCTCGGCCGCACGCGCGGCCAGGAGACCGAGAACCGGTAGGCATCGACGCCGAGGTCGGCAATCATGTCGAGGTCGGCCTCCCAGCGATGGTAATGGTCGCAAGCGACGTCGCCGTTGCTGTGGTCGGCAATCGCGCCGGGCTGGCGGCAAAAGCTGTCCCAGATCGACAAGCCTTTGCCGTCCTCGGTCGGTGCGCCTTCGATCTGGAACGCACTGGTGGCCACGCCCCAGACAAAGCCGGGCGGGAAATGGGTGGTCGGGTCGGCGGGTTCGAATTTGGTCATGGCGAAATAGGTTGGGGGCGCAATAGCGTTCGGCGGGAATGCCGGTGAATTACTTGACGGCCCCGGCGGTCAGGCCGGAAATCAGTTGCCGCGACGAAAGAATGAACAGCACGACCAGCGGCAGGGTGGCGATGGCCGAGCCGGTCATCAGCGCGCCCCACTCGGTGTTGACCGGGCTTTGCAGGCTGCGCAGCGCCAGCGGCAGGGTGTACATGTCGGGCGAGCGCATGACGATCAGCGGACCGATGAAGTTGTTCCAGGAGGCAATGAAGGTGATCAGCCCCAGCGTGCCGAGCGCGGGCTTCAGCAGCGGCAACACGATGCGCCAGTAAATGCCCAGTTCGCTGCAACCGTCCATGCGCGCGGCTTCGATCAGGTCGCGCGGTATCGATGAGCTGACGAACTGGCGCATCAAAAAGATGCCGAAGGCGCTGGCCGCCCCGGGGATGTAGAGCGCTCGCGGCTGGTCGATCCAGCCCAGCATGTCCATGATCATGAAGGTGGGAATCATGTTCATGAACGACGGCAGCAGCATCGTGCCCATCACCAGCCCGAACAGCGCCTGCTTGTAGCGGAAGTCGAACAACGCAAAGGCATAACCGCCCATCGAGCAGAACAGCAGCGTCAGCGCGGTGGAGGCCATGGCCACATACAAGCTCCAGCCCAAGTTGCGCCAGAACGGCATCCGCTCGGTCAGGATCTTCAAGTTGCTGAAGAAGTCGTCGCCAAAAAATAGCGGCGGCGGCAGGCTGAAGATTTCGGTGCGCGAATGGGTCGCGAACACGAACATGAAGTAGAACGGTGCCAGCATGATCAACGCACCGACACCGACGACACAGTAAGCGGCCCACGGGGCCAGACGATCAGTTTTCATCTTGAATGGCTCTGTCTCAAGCTTGATTGCTGCGCGGACGGAAGGCGCGATTGGTGACCCAAGTGAGCACCCCCACCACGATGAAGAGCAGCCAGGACATCGCGCTGGCGGCGCCGAAATCATTGAAGTCGAACGCCATGCGGTAGAGGTAGATCGCCGTCGTCATGCCGGATTGGTCCGAGCCCCCGCGCCCGCCGGTCAGGATGAAAGGCTCCTCGAACAGCTGCAGGCCGCCGATCACGCTGAGCGTGACGCCGAAGAAGATCATCGGCTTCAGGCTCGGCAAGGTGATGAACCAGAACTGCTGCAGACGCCCGGCACCGTCCATCGTGGCGGCCTCGTAAATGTCGGCCGGTATCGTCTGCAGCGCGGCCAAGTACAGCACCACGTTGAAGCCGACATAACGCCAGAACACGATCATCGCCACCGCCGGCTTGATGTTGTCCGGGTCGCCCAGCCAATCGACCGCGTTGGCCGGTAGCAGGCTGCCGAGCAGCGGCACCTCGCGCAGCACTTGCAGCGCCACGTTGATCAGCCCGTAATCGGTCGAGAACAGCGAGCTGAACAGGATGGCGATAGCCACCGTCGAGGTGATGTAGGGCATGAAGTAGGCCCCGACGACACCGTTGCGCAGCCGCTTGAACGACGAGTGGATGAAGTAGGCCAGCGGAATCGCCACCAGATGCTGGGGCACGCCGGACGCCAGCGC
>JBIIVZ010000204.1:0-4846 GCA_044339175.1 Roseateles sp. | reverse complement strand
TTGAAGAGGTCAAGCTGCGCCTTGACTTCAGCCCCGACTCCTCGTTCTACCAAACCTTGGCGGCGCTCAGTCCTGCGGCCAAGGTGCCGGTGCTGGTTGAACCGGATGGCTTTGCCGTCTGGGACACCTTGGCCATTACCGAGTACGTCGCCGAATACGCGGCCGACAGCCACCCGGAACTGGCCATCTGGCCACGCGACCTCAGGCAGCGCGCCCGGGCCCGCAGCTTATGTGCCGAAATGCACGCCGGTTTTGGCAGCCTGCGCAGCCTCTGCCCGATGAATATCGAGGCGGACCTGCACGCCGCAGGCCAACAGTTGCTGGCCACCGAGCCGTCACTGCGCAGCGATTTGCAGCGTTTGAATGAGCTCTGGGTTGACGCGCGGGCGGCCAGCGGCGGACCCACTCATCCATTTCTGTTTGGCGAATTCAGCGCGGTGGATGCCTACTTCGCGCCGATGGTGATGCGCACCAGCCGCTACGGCCTGCCGCTGGTGCCTGCAGCGGCGGCTTATGCACAGGCGCTCGAGCACCACCCGGCTGTGGCCGCATGGGTCGGCGACGCGCTGGCCGAACATGACTTTCTGGACTTCGAAGAGCCCTATCGGCGACCGGGCTGAAACGTTGCGAGACCAAAAAAAGAGCGCCGGTCAGGGCGCTCTTTTTGTTTGTTCTGCTGCCAGGCCCGCAGGCCTATCAGCAGTCACCTGAAATTCAGGCAGCCTTGCGGCGGCGAGCCATGAAGCCCACGGCAGCCAAACCAGCCAACATCAGGGCATAAGTTTCTGGCTCAGGCACGGCCGTCACGGACAAAGTACCCGAATAAGCAGCGCCGGCATTGGCAGTGCCGTTCAGGGTCAGGGTGAAAGGTGTCGAACCGGTGCTTTCCAGGTAGCCAAACACCACTTTCGGTACAAAAGGAATTCCATAGAAGCCAAGGTTTTGGCCGTTGAAATCAGACGAAGCCCATGAAACGTTCTGGCTCTGCGTGGTCAAAGTGAATTCGTAGCTGCCTGCAGCCAGGCCCGTGAAAGACAAGATGTCGGTGCCGCCGGACAGCAAAGGTGCCGTGCCGGTGAAATTAGAGACACCACCAGCGAAAGTCAGCGTCTGGTCGGCTGCAAACGAAGCGACCGAAGCGAAAGCCAAGACAGCAGCAGCAACAAAATTAAGTTTTTTCATGGGTCACTTTAGTTAGGGTGGCCCGGAGGCCGAAGCGGGGTTACGTCAATCGGCCCCTTGGAAACCAATGTATTCGCAGGCTTAAAAAGCGAACACCCCGCGTCCGGGGGGGGCGAAGCTTAAATTTTTGTAAGACAGCAACAGTAGGGCGCAGAACAAAAAAAAGAACGCCGATCAGGGCGCTCTTTTTGTTTGTTCTGCTGCCAGGCCCGCAGGCCCATCAGCAGTGACCTGAAATTCAGGCAGCCTTGCGGCGGCGAGCGACGAAGCCCACGGCAGCCAAACCAGCCAACATCAGGGCATAAGTTTCTGGCTCAGGCACGGCCGTCACGGTGTAGTCAGCGCCGACGAAGCCAGTGCCAAGGATCTGAGCGGAGCCAGACAAGAAACCGGAAGCCTTGACCTCATAGCTGCCAGCAGCGACGTTCTTGAAAGAAAAGCCAGCGGCCGATGCGTCCAGATCGCTACCCAGCGTGCCAACTGTAGAGCTGGAGAATGTCACAGCCTGCAGCGTGAGCGAATACGGTGAGCCCATGAAGGTACCCGTAACATTATCCGCAGCGAACAAGTGGCCCAACAGGTCAGAAGTTGAGCTGACAACGATCGTCCCGATGGACAAGTCAGTGAATGTTGCACCGGTCACAACAGGCGTCAATGTGGTGGCTTGAGCACCAATCGCGCTCAGAGCCAAAACGGCAGCAGCAACAAAATTGAGTTTTTTCATGGGTCACTTTAGTTAGGGTGGCCTGGGGGCCGAAGCGGGGTAATGTCAATCGGCCCCTTGGAAACGAATGTATTCGCAGGCTTAAAAAGCGAACACCCCGCGTCCGGGGGGGCGAAGCTTAAATTTGTGCAATGCAGCACAAATAAACCACAGGTCGGCGGCTAAGCCCTGTAAAACGGCTGAATTTAGCTACTTGAACCGACGCCCTGGCCTCTGTCGAGCCACTTTTCGGCGGTGGCCGAGCGGTTAACCTTAAGCCTTTGCTGGGCGCGGACGATGAAACAGTACTTGGTGGGGGGCGCAGTGCGCGATGGGCTGCTGGGTTTGCCGGTCAAGGACAAAGACTGGGTCGTGGTCGGAGCGGACCCGGCCGCGATGCGGCGGGCGGGCTTCGTGCCGGTGGGCCGCGACTTTCCGGTCTTCTTGCATCCGCAAAGCCACGAGGAATACGCGCTGGCTCGCACCGAGCGCAAGACGGCACCGGGTTATCACGGCTTCTCCTTCCACGCCGCGCCCGAGGTCACGCTGGAGCAAGACTTGGCGCGGCGTGACTTGACGATCAACGCGATGGCGCAAGACGCTGACGGGCAGGTGATTGACCCCTACGGCGGGCAGCGCGACCTGCGTGACAAGGTGCTTCGCCATGTCTCCCCTGCCTTTGGTGAAGACCCGGTGCGCATCTTGCGGCTGGCACGCTTTGCCGCCCGTTTCACCGAGTTCAGCGTCGCCCCTGAAACCTTGGCCCTGATGCGGCGCATGGTGGCGGACGGCGAGGTCGACGCGCTGGTGGCCGAGCGGGTCTGGCAGGAGCTGAGCCGGGGCTTGATGGAAGCCCGGCCGTCGCGGCTGCTTGAGGTCTTGCGCGATTGCGGCGCGCTGGCTCGGCTGAGCCCGGAGGTGGAACGCTTGTTCGGCGTGCCGCAACCGGCCGCCCATCACCCGGAGATCGACACCGGCCTGCACCTGCTGATGGTGCTGGACCAATGCGCCGCCCAAGCGGCACCACTGCCGGTGCGTTACGCCTGCCTTTGCCACGACTTGGGCAAGGGGCTGACGGCACCTGAACTGCTGCCGCGGCACATTGGCCACGAAGCCCGCGGCCTGCCGCTGGTGCGCGCCTTGAGCGAGCGTTGGCGGGTGCCGAGCGACTGCCGGGAACTGGCCGAGCTGGTGGCACGCGAGCATACCCATGTGCATCAGAGCGAAGCCTTCAGCGCCGAAGCCCGGCTGCGCCTGCTGGAGCGCTGCGACGCCTGGCGGCGGCCGGAACGCTTCGAGCACCTGCTCTGGGCCTGCGAATGTGATGCGCGCGGGCGCTTGGGGCTGGAACTGCGCCCCTACCCGCAGCGCGCACGTTGGCGGCTTGATCTGCAGGCGGTGCTGGCGGTGGACTTGGCGGCAGCCAGCACAGCGGCCATTGCCGACGGCAAGACCGGCCCCGCCATCGGGCGTGCGGTCAACCAGGCACGCTTGGCCGCGCTGACCGCAGTCAGCAGCTCAGCCACGTAGGGCGGGTCTGGACCCGCGAGCCGCTCTGGCTTATGGCGTTCGCTGCCGCAGCACCAGCGGTTCGGCCGAGCACAACACGGGTGTCACAGTCGGCCACACGCGGGTCGCGACCCAATACTGTTCGGATAGAGCCCGTTCGCCCTGAGCTTGTCGAAGGGTTGTCGGAAGCGGGGGGAGTCCTTCGACAGGCTCAGGCCCTTCGACAAGCTCAGGGCGATCGGTGATACGGTTTTTTGAGTAAGCGAACAGTATTGGGTCGCGACCCGCCCTACCTTTGATGCTCAGAGGGTGTGTGACCGATCACCGGCCTTGAAACCCAGCGCATCAAAGGGCTCACCGGCGGCGAAGCCGATGACCTTGAAGAGTTCGCCCATTTCATGCTCGGCGATCAGTTTGTGGGCCATCGAGCGGGCGGCCAGGCTGGCACCGTCCAGTTGTTCGAGCAGGCCGCAATTGATCAAAAAATGGGCTTGGCTGGTGTAGCCCAGCACGCTCAGTCCGGCGTCTTGGCCGGCCAGGGCGATGGCGCTGAAGTTGACATGGGCGGTGATGTCTTTCTCGCCCACTCGTTGCAACGGATCAGCGTCGACCAAATGCTCGTGGTGGCACATGACGGTGCCGCCGACCCGTTGCGGGTGGTAGTACTCGGCCGCGGGGAAGCCGTAGTCGAGCAGGAAAATAGCGCCGCGCCGCAACTGCGTGGCCAGCGTGCGCACGAACGCTTCGCCCTGGACATGGATTTCGGTCACCGTGCCGGGCGGAAAATGCGCAGCGTCATCCACCTCCAGCGGCGGGCGCAGCGGCGGGTTCAGGAGCGGGTCCAGAGGCGCGTCCAGGGGCGCGTGCGGCGGCTCACGATCAGCAAAAGCCAACTGTTCGCCGCTGCAAACCACGCCGCGCTCCAGCCAGCGCTGGCCGTCAAACGCCAGCAGTTGCACCGGCATCGCATCCAGCACCTCGTTGCCGACCACCACGCCGTCAAAGCGCTCGGGCAGCCGGTCCAGCCACTCGACCTTGGTGCCCCAGCGGGCCAGTCTCTCGGCTTGACGCTGGCGCAAGCTGCCGGACAAATCAATGATGCGGTAGCTTGAAATCTGCTCGCCCAAGGCCTCCAGCAATTGCTCGGCCAAGGCACCGGTGCCGGCACCGAACTCCCAGACCTCGGTCGTGCCGGTCGCCTGCAACGCTTGGCCGACCTGGGCCGCCAGCGCTTGACCAAAGTGGCGCGACAACTCCGGCGCGGTGACGAAGTCGGAGCCGCTCTGCGGCATCAAACCGAACTTTTGCCGCTGGTTGCTGTAATAGCCCAAGCCGGGCTCGTACAGCGCCATCGCCATGAACCGGTCAAAACCGAGCCAGCCACCGGCCGAGGCGATGGTTTGCCGGATCAAAGTGAGCAGCGGGTTTGCGGTCATATTCAAATTGTCAAGG
>JBIIVZ010000203.1:0-4886 GCA_044339175.1 Roseateles sp. | reverse complement strand
AACGCCGGTCTGACGCTGCAAGGCTCGGCCGTCGCCAGCGATGCTTTCTTCCCCTTCCGCGACGGGCTTGATGTCGTCGTTGACGCCGGTGCCACCAGCGTCATCCAGCCCGGCGGCAGCATGCGTGACGACGAGGTGATCGCCGCCGCCAACGAGCGCGGCATCGCCATGGTCTTCACCGGCGTGCGCCACTTCCGGCATTGAGCCCGACAGGCTCCTAGACGCGCGTCCCTAACAGCTTGCTTGGCGGTGCGGGCGCTTGCGGTTAGCCTTTGCCAACATATCAAGGGGACGGCATGAATCAAGCTTTGCATGAACGGCTACAGGTGGTGTTGGAGGCTCAGCGTGCGGCGTTCCAGGCCGAGATGAGCCCGAGCTGGGCGGTGCGACATGAGCGCCTGCAGCGGGTGCGCTTGATGACAACGCAATACGCCGACGCGTTGGCGGCGGCGATTTCCAGCGACTTTGGCAACCGGGCGCGGCAAGAAACGCTGCTGGCCGACGTCTTCACCGTGGTGTCTGCGGCCAAACACGCGCAAGCCCATTTGCGCGGCTGGATGCGCACCCGCCGCGTGCCCACCGCCCTGCACTTTCTGCCCGCCAGCAACCGGCTGCTGCGCCAGCCACTGGGCGTCGTCGGCGTGGTCTCGCCCTGGAACTACCCCTACTACCTGGCCATGGCACCGGCGCTGGCCGCGCTGGCAGCGGGCAACCGGGTCATGATCAAACCGTCGGAGCTGACCCCGGCGACGTCCGCGCTGCTGGCCCGCATGGTGGCCGAGTTCTTTGCGCCGGAAGAGATGCAGGTCGTCACTGGGGACGCCGATGTGGGCCGGGCGTTCACGCAGCTCCCCTTCGATCATCTGTTTTTTACCGGCTCGACCGCCGTTGGGCGGCAAGTGGCGCTGGCGGCGGCCCAAAACCTGACCCCGGTGACGCTGGAGCTGGGCGGCAAGTCGCCGGCGCTGATCGACCGCAGTTGCAATTTGGCGCTGACGGCCGAGAGGCTGGCCTACGGCAAGCTGCTGAACGCCGGGCAGACCTGCGTGGCCCCCGACTATCTGCTGGTGCCCCAAGAGATGGTGGCCCCACTGGCCACCGCCTTGAGCGCCGCGATGCGCCAGCTTTACCCGACGCTGGCCGGCAACCCGGACTACACCAGCATCGCCACGCCGCGCCATCTGGCGCGGCTGCAAAACCTGTTGAACGATGCCCAGGCCAAGGGCGCGCGCCTGATCCCCTCGCATGGTGGCCCACTGGCCGGTGGCGCAGCAGGCCGGCAGTTGACGCCGCACTTGCTGCTGGACGTCAACGACGGCATGGTGGTGATGCAAGAAGAAATCTTTGGCCCGCTGCTGCCCATCATCGGCTACGACCGGGTTGAGGACGCGCTGGCCTACATCAACGCCCATGCCAGGCCACTGGCGCTGTATTGGTTTGGTCAGGACAAGCAGGCCGAGCAGCGGGTGCTGACGCAGACCCACGCAGGCGGCGTCACCGTCAACGACTGCATCTGGCACCTCGGGCAAGAGGACCAGCCGTTCGGCGGCGTCGGGGCCAGCGGCACCGGGGCGTATCACGGGGAATGGGGGTTTCGCACCTTCAGCAAGGAAAAGCCGGTGTTCCGCCAAGCCCGCTTTGCCGGTACCCGGCTGTTCTCGCCGCCGTATGGAGCCACCTTCGAGCGCCTGCTCGGCCTGTTGAAGAGGATCACATGAAGCGCCGCAGCTTGCTCCAGTTCGGCCTCGGTGCGGCCGTGCTGGTCGGCGTCGTCGGTGGCGGCTTGCTGCTGTTGCGGCCGGGCTGGGTGGGCGGGCGACTAGCCCCGCAGGCCCGCGAGCTGATGCGCGCGGTGGCCTTGAGCGTGATGGACGGGCTGTGGCCCGCGCCCGGTGCGGCGCGGGAGGCCGCGCTGCAAGCTCACTTGGAACGCCTGGATACCCAAATTGCCGGCTACCCGGCGGCGGTGCGGGGCGAGCTGTCGCAAGTGCTGGCCTTGTTGACCCGCAGCGGCGGGCGGCTGGCTCTGGTCGGGCTGACGCCGGATTGGCCCAACGCCACGGTCACCGAGGTGCAGGAGGCGCTGAACGAGATGCGCGTCTCGCGCCTGGCCCCGCGCCAGCAAATCTACCGTGCGCTGCGGGAATTGAACTGCATCGCCTTTTTCACCGCCCCCGACCACTGGGCCGTGACCGGCTACCCCGGACCACGAGAAATCCCATGAGCACGATCCCCGACCCGATCAAACAAGGCTTGGCGCGCGGCTGGAAGGTGCTGGGAGGCACGCATGGCCAGCTGCCGACCAGTCCGGCCACGCTGGACTGCGATGTGGTGATTGTCGGCAGCGGCGCGGGGGCCGGCATCACGGCCGAGCTGTTGGCCAAGGCGGGGCTCAAACTGATCATCATCGAGGAAGGGCCGTTGCGCTCCAGCAGCGACTTCCGCCAGCGCGAGGCCGAGGCTTACGCCGACCTCTACCAAGAAGGTGCCGGGCGCAAAAACACCGAGCAGTCGATGAATATCCTGCAAGGGCGCTGCGTGGGCGGCAGCACCACCGTCAACTGGACCGGCTCGTTCCGCACGCCATCCGACACCTTGAACGCCTGGGTCCAGCAGTTTGGTCTGACCGAGTTGAACGAAGCCGCCATGGCGCCGTGGTTCGCGCAAGTGGAGCGGCGGCTCAACATCAGCCCCTGGCAAGTGCAGCCGAATGCCAACAACGATGTGCTGCGCGCCGGGGCGCTGCGCCTGAGTATTCCAACCGTCACCGTGCAGCGCAATGTGAAGGGCTGCTGGAACCTGGGCTCTTGCGGCCTGGGCTGCCCGACCAACGCCAAGCAGTCGATGCTGGTGACCACCATTCCGGCCGCGCTCGATTTGGGTGCCACCTTGCTGGTGCAGACGCGGGCGCAAAAGCTGGAATGGCAGGGCGACGAGGTGAAGGCGCTGGTCTGCCAACCGGTCGGTCTGGACGGCGCGCCCACCGGCCCCGAGCTGCGCATCAGCGCTCGCCATTACGTGGTGGCCGGCGGTGCCATCAACTCGCCCGCCCTGCTGCTGCGCTCGACCGCGCCCGACCCCCACGGTTTGCTCGGCAAACGGACCTTTTTGCATCCGACGGTGGCCAGCCATGCCGACATGCCGACACCGGTCGAGGGCTGGGCCGGTGCGCCGCTGAGCGTGTATTGCGATCACTTTCTGCATCAGCAGGGCACTGCCGGTGCGATCGGCTACAAGCTGGAAGTGGCCCCGGTTCACCCCGGCTTTGCCATGACCAACTTGGGCGGCATCGCCCAAAGCCTGGCCGACAACGCCCGCCAGATGCCGCATGCCAACGTGATGATCGCCTTGCTGCGCGATGGTTTCCACGCCGAGTCGCCCGGCGGCAGCGTCGGCTTGAAGGGCGACGGCACGCCGGCGCTGAACTACCCGTTGAGCCCCTATTTGATGGACGGGGCCCGGCGCGCCTTCCTCAGCATGGCCGAAATCCAGTTCGCGGCCGGTGCCCGCAGCGTGCGGCCGGTGCACGAGCTGGCCCCCGCCTACACCCGCTGGCAGCAAGCGCAGGCCGGCATAGCCGCGCTGCCGCTCAAACCGTATCTCACAACAGTCGGCAGCGCCCATGTGATGGGCGGCTGCATGCTCGGCGTGGCGGCCGCACGCGGTGTCGTCAGACCGGACGGCCAGCATTGGCAATTGAGCAACGTGTCGGTCATCGACGGCTCGATTTTCCCGACCAGCATCGGTGCCAATCCCCAAGTCAGCGTCTACGGCCTGGCCACCCGCCTCGCCACCGGCCTGGCCAAGCGGCTGACAGACAAGGACGTGGACCTGGCTTGAGCGCAATTTAGCCTCGGGCGTTACCCGGCATTGGCGAACAAACGACGTGCGCGCGGGATCAGCCCGGCGGGACGTTTTGCTACGTGTCCCCCTGCGCAGCCTAGGGCTGCGGCTTCCTCCTTGACCTGCGCAAAACGCCCCGCCGGGCTGATCCTTCGGCTTTACGCTTCTCCATCCAGGCTGTGCCGGTAGCGTTTTTTCGTGCGGAAAGTTTTGTTTCTCCTGCGCCTGGAGCGTCAAGGGACTGCCATCTCGCCCCGCTACGATGCGTCCATGTCAATCGCTGAAACCACCGGCCTGCTGCTGGCAGGCATCGCCCGCCTGATCACCGGCGCGCAAGGTCACTGGAAGGGCTGCCCGCCGATGGCGGAGCAGCGCATCTACTTCGCCAACCACCAAAGCCATTTCGACTGGGTGCTGATCTGGGCCGCGCTGCCGCGTGAATTGCGCGCCCAGACACGCCCGATCGCCGCGCGCGATTACTGGACCAGCAGCCGCTTCAAGCAATGGCTGACGACGGCCGTGTTCAACGCGATTTATGTGTCCCGCTCCCGCAACGAGCCGGGTCAGCCAGCGGATGAAGACCCGTTGGGGCCGCTGGTCGAGGCGCTCAAGAATGGCGATTCGCTGGTGATCTTCCCCGAGGGCACGCGCTCCAACAAGGGCGAGCCGCAGGCCTTCAAGGCCGGCTTGTTTCACCTGGCCGAGCAGTTCCCGCAGGTCAAACTGATCCCGACCTGGATCGACAACGTGCAGCGCGTGATGCCCAAAGGTGAGGTCGTGCCGGTGCCCATCCTGTGTACCGTCACCTTCGGCGCGGCGCTGGCCTTGCAGGCCGGTGAAGACAAGCGCGAGTTCTTGGCCCGTGCCCGCGCCGCAGTGCTGGCGCAGCGGCCCGCCGGAGCACGCGAATGAACTGGCTCAAAACCCTCGGCCACAACGATCAGATTGCCCTGCTGTTCTTGCTGCTGTTCGGCGCGCTGCTGATCGCCAGCAGCATCACCTTGTGGATCAGCTTGCAGGAGCGCAACGACAGCGCCGAGCAG